>DASXPZ010000093.1:0-10615 GCA_036493275.1 Pirellulales bacterium | reverse complement strand
TCAGGCAGCCGATTCTTATCGCGTGATCGGCAGTCGAAAGGCCGGCGGCTTATTCCGCTGAGTGGGGCAGCTCGAGCAAGGCTTCTTTCCAATTGCCAGCAGGCGGGAGATGCATCGAGAAACTCAGCGACTCGCCATTCTTGGCCGTGACGACAGTCGATGCGCGGCGCCATGGCGTGAGCAACCGCGCGTACCAGGGGGCGCTGACTTGTTGCGGGGCCTGCGAGGCTTGAAACAATTCAAGGAACTTTCCGGCTCGCTGGCCGAAACGCGGATCACACGGCTTAGGTCCGGCGATCACGAATAGGCTTTTTGGAAAATCGATATCCCCTTGCCAGCCAACCACCGCGGCGTCGAGCCGAGCGACCAGCCGTTCGAGTCCAAGGGGGGTAAGGACTCGCGACAGACCGACGCTCGGCCGGGCCTCGCCGATATCCGCCGTCATCAGCAGCATCCCGCCCGCCGCCAATCGCGTCATCGCCTGCTCGAGCAGGTCCTGGGCTTCATCGAAGCGCCGCACCAGATCGAGGCAGACCAAGACCTGCAACGATTCCGGGGCAATTGGCAATTCTGGCAACAGCAGTTCATCGACCGGGTTATCCGTCGTCGGAACTCGGCAAGAAATGAACGAAGCGCCAGCAAATAATTGACCGACGCTAGCATCGACTCCGTACGGCGTGATATCGGCGGTGACCAGCGCGGCCGGTCCGTCGAGCTCGAATCCCCGCACGGCGGCCTTCAAAAACTCTTCCACGCAGCGGCGCATGCCGACCTCCTGAATCAAGGCGAGACCGCGCGATCAACCACCAGCCTCGTGCTGGAGAATTGAGGGAGCGGCCGCTAGCGTAACGTGGCGAGTGGAATTTGGTCAATGCGGGATTCGTTGCGACTGCGATGCTAGCATCGACAACAAAGTAGAGTGCGACCGCTCCGCGCGCCGAAAGTCAGAGATAGAGCCACAGCGGCGTCGCCCGATGCTGCACGGCCGTGGCTCTGGCCCTCCGCATTTCCCTCCTTCTTTCCCCCCTTGCGAATCCGGCCATGGTGCAGTTTTTTCGCTCTTCCGCCAACGAGGATCGCCGCCGCGTGACGACCGACGAAGCCGTCGGGAGCGGCGCCTCGACAAATTCCAAAAACGCGGCAAAAGGCCGTAGCGGTCCACGGGCTTACTCCTCCGCCGCTCAGCGCAGTGAGCAGCCGTCGCTCGTCGATTTTGTTCCACAGAAAATAAGCAAGCTGTTGCTGACGATGTTTTTGGGCGTCGCCATCGCCGCGGGACTGGTGGCGATTCACGCCACGCGCGTATTGTTGATCGACGGCGCCAGGCTGCCGGCCCTCGACCTGGCGGCCGACGGCAACCTGGCCAATTGGTTCACCTCGCTGCTGCTGCTGCAAGCGGGCGTGGTGGCCATGGTGATCTATTCCGTCCGCCGGCATCGGCTCGATGATTATCAGGGGAGCTACCGCGTGTGGCTGTGGGCCGCCTGCGGCTTCTTCTGGCTGTCGATCGACGAAGGCGCCAGCCTGAATGAAAGCGTGCAGTTGGTCTGCGTCCACTTCGCCAGTCAGAAGGCGCAGCACGTCGAACTGGCGTGGTTGTGCGTCTACGCCTTGGTGCTGGGCGGAATCGCGATCCGGTTGGCCTTCGAGATGCGGAGTTCGCGCTTCTCGACGACGATCTTCGGCCTCGCGGTTGCCGCCGGCGTGGCGAGCGTGGCCGCAAGAATGAACTGGCTGCCGCTGCCCGACGCCGAGTTGCGGGTGATGATCGAAGAAGGCGCCCAGATGGCGAGCGGGCTATTGCTGCTCTTGGCGATGTGCGTCCATACGCGCTATGTGGTGCACGACGCCGAGGGGTTGATTCCGGCGAAAGCCAAAAAGCCTGAGGCCGCCGGAGCGCGACGCGGATTTTTTGGTCGCAAGGCGCGAGTCGACTCGGCCCACGCTCCGGCGCGTGGAGCAAAGCGCAGCGATCTCGACGCGGCGGATGAAGAGGACGAGAGCGCGGACGCTGGCGAGGAGGGGGACGACGAAGAAGACTTGTCCGGCCCACACGACGTCAGCCGGCTCTCGAAGTCGGAACGGAAGCAACTCCGCCGACAACAACGCCGTGCCCGGCTAGGTTAGCGAGCGCCCTGGCTTCGGTCTATAATGGCGGAGCATCTGTTTTGCTCCGCCATCCGAGATCGGGCCATGGCGCCACAAAAGTTACCACACCCTGCGAATTTCGACCGTCGCAATTTCTTGCGGCAGGCTGGGGGCGGCTTCGGGATGATGGCGCTGGCGTCGCTGCTGGCGCAAGATCGTCGCGGCGAAGCGAAGGCTTCGCCCGTCGGCGCCGCGGATCGTCCGCTGGCTCCCAAGGCGCCACACTTTGCGCCGCGCGCGAAGCGCGTGATCTATCTCTTCATGCATGGCGGGCCGAGCCATGTTGATCTGCTCGACTACAAGCCGGAGTTGATCCGCTCGGCCGGTAAACCGCTCCCCGATTCGGTTGGGCCGGTGATGACGCGCCGCAAGGTGGGGCAGAATCCGCTCCTGGCGCCGGTCAAACCGTTTCGCCCGCGCGGCGAATCGGGATTGATGATCAGCGATTTCTTGCCTCACACGGCCGAACTGGCCGACGAGATTTGCTTGCTGCGCGGTTGCCACGGCGACAGCGTCAACCATCCGCAGTCTGTTTATCAAATGAATACCGGCAGCATCCTGACCGGTCGTCCCAGTCTGGGAAGTTGGGTCGGCTATGGTCTGGGGACGGAGAACGACAGCCTGCCGGCGTTCGTCGTAATGCCCGATCCTGGTGGCGGCGTGAAAGGGGGACCACCGGCCTGGGGAAACGGTTATCTGCCGGCGACTTTTCAAGGAACCACATTTCGCCCCGGTGCGACGCCGATCGTCGACCTTCGCCCGCAAGCGTCGATCAGCCCGCGCGAGCAACTGGCGACGCTCGATTATTTGAGAAGCCTCAACCGACAGCACATCGAAGAGCGTCCGGGTGATAGCGCGCTGGCCGCGCGGATCGAATCGTACGAGCTGGCCTATCGGATGCAATCCGCGGCGCCGCTGGCCGTCGATATGCAACCTGAAACCGCCGAGACGCTCGCCCTGTACGGGATTGGCGAGAAGCAGACCGACGAATTCGGCCGCCGCTGCCTGCTGGCCCTGCGCCTGGTCGAGCGCGGCGTGCGGTTCGTACAGCTCTATTCAGGCGACACCAACGGTTGGGACGCGCACAACGACGTCGACAAGAATCACACGGAATATTGCGCCAAGACCGACAAGCCGGTCGCCGGACTGTTGAAAGATCTCCGCCGCCGCGGCCTGCTCGATGAAACGCTGGTGATCTGGGGAGGCGAGTTTGGACGCATGCCGATGAGCGAGCAGGGGAAAGGACGCGACCACAATCCCTGGGGATACAGCGTCTGGCTGGCCGGCGGCGGCGTTCGACGCGGCATGGCCTATGGCGCCACCGATCCCTTTGGCCTGCGCGCCGCGGAGGACAAGGTCCACGTCCACGACCTGCACGCCACGATCTTGCCCCTGCTAGGGCTCGACCATGAGCAGCTAACCTATCAACACAACGGTCGCGAAGAGCGCCTGACCGACGTTGCCGGCCGCGTGGTGCGGGAGATCCTGACATGACGCGCCGCTCGCTCCCGTTTTTTGTGACGTCGGCGCTGTTCTGTGCGGCGATCGCTTCGTTACAGGCTTTCGTCATGTTTACGCAAGCCGCGGAACCGCCGACCGCCACGCCTGAAAAAGAAATCACTGACGCCGATCGCGACCATTGGGCCTTCCTCCCGCTATCGAAGGTAGAGCCGCTCGCTGTCGACCATCCCGAATGGAACACCAATGGCGTCGATCGTTTTTTGCGCGCGGCGATGAAAGCCAAGTCGGTCGAGCCGCTGCCGCAGGCGGGACGCGCCACGCTGATTCGCCGCGTGACCTTCGACCTGACAGGGCTGCCGCCGACGCCGGCGCAAGTCGCTGATTTTGTCAGCGACAACTCGCCCGACGCCTACGAGCGATTGGTCGACCGGCTGCTCGCCAGCCGCGCTTATGGCGAGCGCTATGCGCAGCACTGGCTCGACCTTGCTCGCTTTGCCGAAACCGACGGATTCGAGCACGACCTGGTGCGCGAGAACGCCTGGCGCTATCGAGACTGGGTGATCGACGCCCTGAATCGCGACCTGCCGTTCGACGAATTCACGCGTCAACAGATCGCCGGTGACGAGCTCTATCCCGACGATCCCAGCGCCGCGGTGGCCACCGGCTTTCTGCTCTGCGGGCCCGACATGCCCGATATCAACCTCGTCGAAGAACGGCGTCACCAGGTGCTGAACGAAATGACGTCGACCGTCGGCGCGGTCTTTCTGGCGATGCAAGTCGGTTGCGCGCAATGCCACGATCACAAGTTCGATCCCGTGACGCAGCACGACTTTTACCGGCTGCGGACATTCTTCGAATCGGCCGAGATTTTCAAAGAGCACCCAATCCCCACGGTGGCTGAAGCCGAGGCGCGCCGCCTGGCCGACGCCGTCTGGACGAAGGAAGATCACCAGCGCGAGCGCCGCCGACGCGAACTGGTCGATCTCGGCCGCAAGCGCTGCCGCGAGAAAAATCCCGACGAGATTCCTTCGGCCGAAGAAGTTTTGAACGAGCTCACCGCCGACGAACGCACCACGCACGATGAACTGGCCGCGCAACTCGCCGGACTGCCGGCGCTGCCGAAGTTGCCGGTGGGGCGCGTGATGCGACCGACGAAGCCGAAGCTCGGGCATCTCTACGCGCGAGGCGATTTTCGGCATCCCGAGGCGGAGCTGAATTGCGGCTACCCGCGCGTCTTGGCCCGCCCGGAAGATAATCCGCCGGCGCGAAGCGATCGACCGCGCACGGAATTGGCCCGTTGGCTGACGGCGCCCGATCGGGCGATCGTCGTCCGCGCGATCACGAACCGCGTCTGGCAGTGGCATTTCGGCGTGGGGCTTTCACCAACGCCCAGCGATTTCGGCCAGATGGGAACCGCGCCGGACCGTCCGGAGCTACTCGATTGGCTAGCCCGCCGTTTTGCCGCCGACGGTTACACCTTCAAGAAGCTGCACCGCCTGCTGGTGACGTCTCGCGCGTACAAAGGAGCGTCGGGGCCAGCCGATTCGGGCTGGAGCACCGAACAGGCGCTCGGCGCGCAGGCCGTTTGGAAAGCTTCAGCCGAAAAAGATCCGCACAACTCGTTTCTTTGGCGCCGCCGCCGCTTGCGGTTGGAAGGCGAAGCGATTCGTGACGCGATGCTGGCGAGCGCGGAACGGCTCTCCTCGCGTCATGGCGGCCCTGGAGTGCGGCCTCCCCTGCCGCCCGAAGTGACCGTCACGCTGCTGAAGGACCAGTGGCGCGTAACCGAAGACGCGGAAGATCACCGCCGCCGCAGCGTTTATCTTTTTGTGCGGCGCAATTTGCGCTACCCGTTGTTCGACGTTTTCGATCGGCCCGACACGAACGCCAGTTGTCCGGCCCGGCACGAATCGACAACCGGGACGCAATCGCTGGTGCTGTTCAATTCCGAGTTCAGTCTCGATTGCGCCCGCGCGCTGGCCGGACTGCTGACGAAAGACGGAACGAGGCCGCGGAGCGCTCAGATCCGCGAGGCCTACGCGCGGGTTTTCTCGCGCGAACCGAGCGCCGACGAAATCCGCCTGGCCGATCAGTTTTTGACACGGCAAGCCGATCTGCTGAAGCACGAGCGGCGCGAGGAAGACCGCCCGGCCAATTGGGACGCCGACGCCGCGGCGCTGGCTGATTTCTGCCTGGCGCTCTTCAACGCCAGCGAGTTTGTGTACGTCGATTGAGATCTTGCCCGTCTCAACGCCGCTTCTTAAGGCGCTAAAGTGCCCGGCGCGACCGTCATTCCCGGCACCGTGGCGGGCGAGACTTCGCGAATCAGGTTGTCGTGGACCAAAAAGAGCCGATCCGTGACGAAGTAAGTATTGAACCCATCGACCAGCAGGTTGTGGCCGGGCTCCAGTCCTTGCTGTTCGACGCTCTCGACTTCGACCGGCCCGTGGGCGGTGTGGAGCATCTGTCCAGGCTGCAGTTCCTTGGCCATCTGCCAGCCAATGCCTGAAACCCAGAAGGGATGCCCGCGCGTGGCCCGGATCGTTTCATTCCCGGCGCGGATCACCACCAACGGACTCGGCGGACGCAGTGTGGTGGCCAGCACCATCTTGTAGGCCAGCTCGCCGGTCGAAGGCTTTTGTGACAGGACCGATTCTCCCACTTTCACTCGCTCGATCGGCATCGGGCCGGACAACGTCCACACGGTTGTGCCGGGGGCGAAGCACTCGGCCGTTGCAACCCGGGCAAGCGAGATCGTCGAGACCACCGGCTTTTCCGGGAGGCGATAAATCTCGTTGTGGTCGAGCCACCAGTTCCACCACGATTCGGCCGAGTCGTCGAGCTTCTTGCCGGTCGCCACGCGAAGGGTGGCGGCGATCTTTTCATTTCGCGCCTGCCGCTCGACGTTATTTGCGGCGACTTCCTCAGCCAACGCGAACGATTCGGCGATTCGTTCCTGCATCCCGCGGCCATCGATCGAGACGGCGGCCCGCCCCGAAGAGCGATTGACGGTCAAGAAATCTTGCGAGTTGGTGTTGGCCGTGAACGCGACGTCGGCGACCGGCCCTACCTGGTAAAGCGAGAGGCGATAGCCCAACTGACCGTTCACGTCGTACGCGCGGGTGAACTCGATCTTGGTCGGCGGCACAAGGATCGCCATCATCGTGGGGACGTAGCTGAACATCGAACGATCTGCCAGCGCACTGGCGGCGTCGTGACGGACTTCTTCGTTCTCGGCTGACACGCTGTAGCGAATCAGCGAATCGGTCGCCGCCTGCTCGCCGATGTTTGCCAGGCAGGCTACTACAGCGCTGCCGAGCTCACCATCGGCGTTGGCAAAGACGCTTTCGATCGCGGGTAATGCTGAAACGTCTTTGATGGCGGCCAATTCCGACAAGCGTTGCTCACGGCGCGCAGGATCGCGCGATTCGGCGTCGCGCCGCAGGCTGATCAAGCGCGGGCGCCACGCTCGGAGTGCGGCGGCGGCCTCTTTGGCCTCTTGCCGCGCGAGATCTTGCTCGCTGCGCGCTGCGGGCTCGGCGAGACGCCGCAGTTGCTTCATACGCTGAGCGGCGTCAATGTGGCCGCGATCAAGTTGCAACGTAAACAGCAGGTGGGCCCGCTCCTGATCGGTCAGCCCGACCAGCCGACACCACTTGGCCAGACGGTATTGGTCGCTGGCGTTTTCGCCGGTTTGATCGCGCCGTTTGCGATACTCGGCGGCCTTGCCGTCCTGGGCGACGTTGGCGCTGGCCCGCTCGATCGATACCCACTCGTCGCCGACGCGCAGATCGCCCAGTTGCCAATGGGCCGGCGCGTAATCCGGATCGACCGACAGCGCTTGAGAGAGCAGCTTCCCTCGAAGGCGGACGTCTCCCGACGCCTCAGCCGCCAGGGCTCGCTCGACCAATTGCTCGGCGGTTCCGACGATTGGCGCCCCGACGTCGTAATCGCTCCCTCGCGTGACCGAGGAAGTCTTTCGAGCGGCGAGGTTCTGGCGCGCGTAGTCCGCCACGCTGTTTGCCAGCGAGTCGCTCCTCTCAGAGCGTTCGCCAGCCGACGCGCACGCGACGCAGAAACTCGACGCAAGCGACGAAGTCACCAGCAGCAGTGCGAAGACTCGCCACGTGGAATTATACGATCGCATTTATCGCCTCCCTTCGGTCAGAGACTGCCGCTGCAACGGATTATCACAGTTTCCGATGCAACTTGCCAATCAATCGTCGCGGATTTTTTGCTTCGTTGCGTAGCGTCTTTACAGTGGGGCAGCCCGATCCCTGATTCGCTCAAGGATCGGACCATTCCCCAGTTCTTTCAACGTTCGGCTTGCGCCGACGAGTAGCGCTCGTTCCGCCCCGTCCCAATGGCCATGCCGGGGACCGTCGCCGGCGAAACCTCGCGGATCAGGTTGTCGTGGACCAGAAACATGCTGTCGGTGACAAAGTAGGTGTTGAAGCCATCGAGCAGCATGTTGTAGGCCACGCCTTGGCCCATTTGCTGGACGCTCTTCACTTCGACTGGCCCGTTGGCGGTGTGCAACCACTGGCCCTCCTTCAACTCCTTGGCCATTTGCCAGCCGACTCCGGAGACCCAGAAGGGATGCCCGCGCGTGGCTTGAATGGTCTCATTGCCGGCCTGGATCACCATCAAGGGGCTGACGGGGCGGATGGTGGTCGCCAGCACCAGCTTGTACGCCAGTTCGCCCGTGGCCGTATTCTGCGCGAGGATCGATTCCCCCACGCTGACGCGCTCGATTGCCATCGGGCCGGTCATCGTCCAGACCTTCGTGCCGGCCACAAAGCATTCCGGGTGGCTGATCCTCGCCAATTTTCCCAGCGAAGTCTCGACCTGCATCTCCGGCTGCGGGGTCTGGGTCGGAACGCGCGGAAACGTCAGTGAAGCGAGAGTTTTGTCTCCCTTGCGCTCGACCGGTTTTTCCGGCGCTCGATAGATCTCGTTGTAATCGAGCCACCAATACCACCAAGATTGCGGCGCATCGTCCAGCTTGTTGCCTGTCGAAACTCGCAACGCTTCGGCGATTTTCTGATTCCTCTCTTCGCGCGCGGAGTTGGCCGCCTCGATCTCGCGGGCCGCGCTGATGTTCGCCGAGTTCGGCGGCGGCAATTGCGGCTGGCCGATCAACAGATCGTTCTGCCGCGGACGGGCCGTTAGCGCCATGAATTCCTTGCCACTCACGGCTTGCGATACTTCGACGTCGGAGAACGGGCCTTCCTGATAGAGCGACATCCGATACTTCAAGTCCCCTTTGGAATCGAAAGCCAGCTCGTATTCCATCTTCGTCGGCGGGACGAGGATCGACATCATCGAGGGGATGTAGCTGAACATCGAGCGATCGCCGAGCGCCTGCGACGCTTCGCGCCGGATGTCGGCGTCTTTCGCATTGACGCTATATCGGACCAGCGAATCGGTTGCCCGTTGGTCGTCCATATTGGCCAGACAGCGGATGACGGCGCTGCCGACTTTTCCTTTTGCGTCGCCAAACACGTTTTCGATCGCCGGCAGCGCGGCGGGATCGTCGATGGCTGCCAACTCGGCCAGGCCGCGTTTGCGGCGCGCCGGGTCGCGAACTTCAGCGTCGCGGCGGATGGCCACTAGTCTAGGACGCCACTCGCGCAGCGCGGCGATTTGTTCGCGGGCTTGTTGCCGATCGGCGTCCAACTCGCCTCGGCCGGCTTGCTCGTCCTGCCGCTTGAGGACTTTCAAGCGTTGATTGGCGGCGGAGTGGTTTGGCTTTAACTGCAACACAAAGACGAGATGCGCCCGTTCTTGGTCTTTCAGCCCGGCCAGACAGCACCACTTGGCGAGCGCGAATTGATTGTCGGCGTTCTCGCCCGCCTGGCCGCGTCGTCGGCGATACTCGTCGACTTTGCCCGCGCGGGCGATTTCGGCGCTGGCCTTGGGAATCGCCTTCCATTCTTTTCCCACTTGCACTTCGCCCAACTGCCAGTGGGCCGGCGCGTAATTCGGATCGGCGGCCAGCGCTTCGCGCAGCAGCTTTTCGCGCGCGGCCGGATTGCCAGCGGCTTCGGCCTGCAGCGCGCGGTCAACGAGTTGCTTCGCGGGGCTCGCCTCTTTCGCGCTCACTTCCGCTTTCTCTTCCTTGGCGGATGAGGCCGAAGATTCTTTCGCCGACTTTTCGACGAGCGACGCTGCAGTGTCGGACGCGCCGACATTCTTGGCAGGTCGCTCGGTGGCAAGCTTTTTGGCGGCCTGCGATTCCGTAGTACAACAAGACGCCGCCAGCAAGAAGACGCACACTTGGAATAGAGACGCCCAGCCCCACGCAGACATAGAGGACCGCATAGAGAGCCTCCTCTCCGCGCCCAGAACGGACGCGAATGTTGCGCTCGATCGCCGGGCAGAAAGTCGGCGGTGTTCCGGCGCCGCCATGAAAAGAAGATCGGCCCAGCGAAGTCGCTGCCGGATTATCTCAAAGTCGATCCTCGATTTGCAACTATTTTCTGCGCGCTTTGCAAGGAAACTGAAATAACTTTCTGCTCGTTAATCAATTGTGCGCAAACGATCATTACGCCTCCGGCGCGCAACGAGATAACGATAGCGTCAGACTTGGATCGGAAGCAGGCGCGGAACCCTGCTCATTTCAGCATTCTATTCCGTCGGTTGCATCGTGAGTAAAAGTCCATCCGTGGCAGGCGCCTGTGCGGAAACGAGAGTTCGCAAGTTCGCCGTGCGTCGAAAGGACCCTTCGTCTAGCGCCTACGCGTAGTTTTTTGTTCGCCACGTCGCGCAAGTCAACGAGCCGTACGACATGTCCGTCACCGTTAATAGCGAAGCCGCTGTCTCGGCGGAGGCAGTCTTGCGCGGTAGATTAGCTCCATGCCAACCTCATGCCGCCGCCACTGCTATCGTTCACTACTGACCGACGTGTTCGTCGCGGCGACAATTCCCTTCGTCGCCATCGCGTATTTCGGACGAGACGCCAACGACTATCGCAAGCGCATTGCCCTGAGGGCTTGGGTGAAGG
>DASXPZ010000092.1:0-3012 GCA_036493275.1 Pirellulales bacterium | reverse complement strand
TGGAAGAGCGTCTTCGGCCCAACCACCGCAAAGTAGCTGGAGTTCGTCGAATTCGGATTATCTTCCGGGCAGCGGAAGACCGCCGGCATCTTGGCCAGAACCTTTTTGTTGTTCTCGCTATCCCACGGCTCGTCGAGCTTGTACTCCTTGTAGAGGGCGTTCTGCTCCAAGTAAGGAAGAAGCGCCACGCGCCAGCTATGGGGCGTTTTGCCGTCAGGGCCAAACAGCACTGCCGGGGGTAAAGACTGGCTATGGCTGGCGGCGTAAATGTGCATGGCCAGGCTCAGCATCTTGAGATTATTGACGCTCTGCGCGCGGCGGGCCGCCTGTCGAGCGGTGCTGACCGCCGGCGCGACGGCCGCGAACGTCGCCAGAGAGTCGAGCGGCGCCTCGACCGTCGTTTCCACGGTCGACTCTTTGCGCGAAAGCTTGACTTGGCCGAGCAGCCTGGTCGCGCTCTTCATCAGCGCCAGTTGGCCAGCGTCGGGACCGTTTTTGCCACCGACGTCGTCGAGCGCGGCCACGCTGTTGGTCGCCAGCGTGATGGCCGCCTCGAGGGTCTTTTGAATTCGCTCGGCATTCTCCGGGCTGGTGCACTGAGCCTTGGCGTGGAGTTTGAACGAGTCGTCAAGATTCGCTCCCGCGATTAGGCTATCGGTCTGTTGCCAGAGCACCTCGAATGCGCCCATCATGCCGGCGAGCGGACCCATCTCGGTGAGACCGCCACGCAACCTCTTGACGTCGAGCCACAAGGCGGCGTCCCCCTGCGCCACTTCTTCCCAGCCGGCGGGCCCCCAATTCTTCTTTTCGCCGCTTTTCAGCCAGGATCGCAGGTCTTCGAGTTCTCCCAACACCACGGTCGTGTCGTTGAGGAAGAAGTGGCTCAAGCCCTCGGGCGTGCCGGCCGGGTAGAGCTTTTTGCCCGCGACTTCTTCAGGCTCCGGCTGGACCGGTTGTATGGCGTGCCGGAACTTTGCTCGATCGATCGGCGCTTTCATGCGGAGCACCAGCCGGATGGTTCCGCCGCCCAGTGCGGCAGGCGCCCGCTCCCCTTTTTTCGCAACCAAGATGTTGGCCGCCAGGATCAGCTCTTCGACCCCTTCGATCGGCGCGCCGATCTGAACCACGAAGTCGCCCTGGTTGATCAACGCCGCGATCGGCGCCAGGGCTTTTTGCTTGAAGATCAGCGCCGGCCGCACAGCAAAAATGACTTGCGACTCGGGCGGAATCTGACTGAGATCGAATGGCAGTTTCGCAACAGTCGTCGTGCTGTTCAACGGGACCTTGCCTGGCGGTTCCGCGGCCGTGGCCGCTCCGCCGAGATTCCCCGGGCCGCGCACCCCAGCGGCTAGAATTCCTACCCCGACGAGCCCCGCGACGATCGTCACCCGCAACCCGCCGGAAAATGGTCGCGTAAACACCTGCCTTGCATCGCGAAGCATTTCGATTCTCCTGGAAAGTGCGCCACGGGCCGGCAAGAAAGGTCTCGCCGCCCAGGCAATCGGTCGGTCATCGCAGCGCAGCGCCAACTGCGCCAGCGTCAGCAAATACTCGCCCCGCGAGCCAATCACGGTCGCGGCGTCGGCGTCGGCCGCCAGCTCTTGTTCCAAACGGAGCCGGTGGGCCAGCCAGTGGACGAGTGGGTGATAATAATTTGCCGCCACGCAAAACTGCGCCAGGAGTCCCGCGGCGTAATCTCCGCGCACGATGTGCGCCATTTCGTGCGCGAGCGCCGTCCGGAGCTCGCCATCGTTCCAACCGTCCCAATCAGCGGGCAGAATGATCGAGGCCCGTCGCCAGCCGATCGTCACCGGGCTGGCCAGCTTCGAGCTGGCGCGAATTTCGATCGATCGCGCGTAGCCCATCACGCGCCGCAGCCGATCGACTTCTTCCAAGAGCAAGCGATCCGCCACGGGACGGCTGCCGGCGCGAAGTTGACGGACGCCCCATAATCCAACGAGCAACCGCAAAGCGCCAAGCGCCAGCGCGACAGCCAGGGCCGCTGCGACCGCCGCGGGCCAGGAGAAAGGGAGCCTGCCTGCGTCGGCTGCCGGGGGTTCGGCCAGTTCGCGCAGCAGCGTCTGCCAGAAAGTGGCGGCGACGTCGACACTGTTGGGCGCCTTCTTCGCGACTTTTGCCGCAGAATCGCCGCCGTCGTTTTCAGCCGCGGCGTCTTGCCCGATTGTCGCCACGTTCTGTTCCGCGACCATCGCCTGCGGGTCGGCCTGCAGCGCCTGCTCGCCAGGCGAAACGGAAATCCATTTCGGCCACGGCGAAATGGCCAACACGGCGACCAGCAATGTCACGCCCAGCGAAGTGGCGGCCACGTGCGACCGCGCCGCCGGTCCCCGTTTGCGGACCAGCGCGTAGCTGGCCAGCGCAACGAGCGCAACCGCGCTGACTTGCACGATGCCCCACACGGCCATGATCCCTAGTGAGTTCATCCCCAGCGAGTTCATTTCTGTTGCTCCTTGAGTAGGGCTTCGAGCATGGCGCGCTCTTTGGCGGTCAATCGCTTTTCTTCGACTAGACGGACCAGCAACTGCTCGCGCGAGCCGCGAAAGACGCGGTCAAGCATGTCGCGGAGCAGCGAGCCGGAGACCTTCTCGTACGAGCGCGCCGCCCGAAAGCGGAACGGCCGCTGGTCGTTGGTTTGTTCGATAAAACCCTTGTCGTGCAGAATGCGCACGAGCGTGGCGACCGTGGTGTAGGCCCGTTCGAGCCCGGCCTCGGCCAGGGCGTCGCGGACTTCTTGCACGGTCGATACGCCGCGGTTCCAGATGACGTGCATGATCTCGAGCTCGCGCTCGGTCAGCTCCTTGGCCGGGGGTCTGGCCATGTCACCTCCCTTGGCAGGACGCCATCGAGCCGCAGTGATCAACTCGCATCGCCCGGCGGTTATTTGGTTTTTTAGTTCTGGTTTTATAGTAGTCGAGTCCCGACAGTTGTCAAGAGGGCTGCTTTGATGAATTTAATCATCGGCTCTTTTGGTGAAGGTCGGGATCAAGGACC
>DASXPZ010000091.1:0-3115 GCA_036493275.1 Pirellulales bacterium | reverse complement strand
ACAAGGCCGCTCAATCCTCGCCTCAGCTCGCCGTCAAGGGACCCCAGGACGAAACGCAGCGGCGGAACGCGACCTATCGCATCTATCGGGCGAGCGGGGCGGTTGGCTTGCCTGACTTGCCGCGCGCCGTGCACGGCCAGTCGGCGACGGCGCGTTCGGCGCCGTCGGACCATTTTGCCCGGCCAGCATAACGCGATGCACAGAATAGCTTGCGCTCGGCGCCGGCCCGAGCGGGTTACCTTGCGCGCCGCTACTGCGGCAGGCGATATTTCTCAACGACCGGGAAATCGCTCGAGCAGGCCTTCATGAACTCAACCAGATCCTTCTTGTCTTGCTCCGATAGGTCGAGTTTTTTGATCTTCGGGTCGAGCGTCGCATTGGGAAAGCCCCCCTTGGCGTACCACTCAACTACTTCTTCGAGCGTCTGCTGGCTGCCGTCGTGCATGTACGGCGCGCTCTTCGCCACATTGCGAATCGTGGGAGTCTTGAAGGCGCCCTTGTGCTTTTCGTCCTTCGATTGCGCGAACAACCCATGATCCGGCTCATCTACGTGCATGCCGATTCCCAGGTTGTGATAGAGCTCATCCGTCAGATTGGCGCCCACGTGGCAGGCCGTGCAGCCCCCTTTTTCGCCAAAGAAGATATTGCGGCCGCGCTTGGCCGAGTCGTTCATCGGGTGGGCGTCGGCAAGCGTTTTGGCCTTCATGTAGTCGGCGTACAGGTCCGGATCTTCCTTTTCCAACTCAGCGGCGTCAACTTCGCCGAACGATAGCAGCTTCTCGTTGTAATCATACGGGGCGGGCGAGGTGACCAGCACGCGTTCGAAGCTGGCGATCGCCTTGCCGATGTTCTCGATCGTCACGCTCTCGCCGTCCTTGCCGCCGAAGATCTTGTCGAACTCCGCCCGGTAGCCCGGAATGCCCTTGACCGTCTCCACGGCCTTTTCGTGGGTGTTGGCCATCTCGATCGGATTGGCGATCGGGCCAATCGCTTGCTCTTCGAGCGAGCCAGCGCGGCCGTCCCAGAACTGCTTGTCGCTCAAGATACGGTTATACGCGACCGGCGAGTTGCGGCCGCCGGTCTGACCGCGCACGCCCACGCCAAACTGCGTGTGGGCCGCGTAGCCCTCGTCCGGGTTGTGACAGCTTGCGCAACTCACCGAGCCGTCGGACGAAAGACGCTTGTCGAAGTAGAGCTGCCGGCCGAGCTCGATCTTGCCTCGCGTCAGCGGATTCTCTTTCAAGCCCTTGATGTTCTGAGCGCCGGAGTCGAGACCGACGGGCAATTCGATCAGCAGCACTTCGTTGGTCTTAGGATCGGCCAGCCAGGCAGTGATCTGTTCCATCGTCAGTTCGCCACCGCCCGTAATGCCGTCGGTCAGCTCGGGGTCGCCCAGGATCACCTTGCCGGTGTCGCCAGCGCTCTCGACAGGCTTAGCCGCGTCCTCTGGCTTGGCGGGTTCAGCGGGCTTGTCAGGAGTCGCGGGTTTCTCGGCGTCGCTTTTGGCTGACGGCATGTCTGTTTTTTCGACGTCGTCCTTCGACGCCGTCGCGGTATCCCCCTTCTTGGCGTCCTTATCGGCCTTTGGCTTGGTCGCAGATTGGGAGCAGCCGATAGCGCACAGAAGCAGTCCGCACACTAGCCCCATCGTGGTCCATTTCGAAGTAGCGCCGAATTGCATGATCAATCCCTGTGTTGTGGATAAGAGTGTTTGAGCGCGCCTGTCTGGGCGTGGTTTAGAAAAAATTCGCAGCCCGAGACATGATCGCGCCCCGGGGCCACTTGCTGACAAGTATCGGAAAAACTCTGGGCCGCTTCAAGCGGCCTGGCAACGAGGCACGGGCAACCGCCAATTCCCGTGGCCAAGGGCTTCGAGACCGGACATTGCGAGACAGACCGGCCTTCCAGAGGCTGGCTATAGAAGGGCCGACAATAAAGAGCCCGTTTCGCTCAGCAGCGCATCAATTCGGCGGTGGCCAGCCAGAGCAACTCTCCGGCGCCGGCCGCTACGTCGCCCGAGAACTGCACCGCTGCGACGGCGCCTTTGTCGAAGTGAATCTGGCAGGCCGTGTCGCCGATCAGCGCGCCGGTCAGCATTTCCACGTCCGGGGCGTGTCCAACCCAGGCGACGTCGTTGGGCGCCTGGCTGCTGGTCCAGTCGAGCAGCGATTCGAGATGACTTCCGGGCGCAAGCGCGGGAAGCACGCTGAGCGGCGGATGCGCGGGGCAAACTTCGGCGATCTCCGCCGCTGTCTGTTCGGCCCGCACCAGCGAACTAGTGGCCACCGCCGCGGGGTTGAAACCGCGCTTGACCAGTTTTTTCACCATTTTCTTAAATCGTTTGCGCCCCTTGTCGGTCAACGGTCGCTCGTCGTCGTTGGGGTAAGCGGGATCGCCCGAATCTCCGGCCCACGCGTGTCGCACGATGTAGATGATCATGAGGTGTTTCTCCAAGGCGCAGATGAACGTGAGCTATCGACGCCACGGGACGCCTAGCGCGAACGCCACAGCACGCGGTCTTCGATTCCCAGCGAGGTTTGCAATTCAGCGATGTCGCGGCGAAAGCGATGGGCGTCGCGGGAGTAACCGGCCGTGGGGCGCAGTTCCGGCATGTGGCGTCCCCAATAATCGTTGAACGCTCGCATCGCCAACTCGCGCAAATACTTGGCCGTCATCGAAGCCAGCGCCGTCGGCGCCCATTTCTCTCCCTTGCAGCGAAAGCAGATGGTGGCGCGGGTCTCGTCGGGGCCAAAGGCGTAGCGGCTTTCGTCCCGCCCTTCGCGCTCGACGCGCACGAGCCACTCCGGAAAGTAATGCTGCAACAACGAAGCGTAATGGTTCCGGCCGCCATGCTTGTCGCAAATGACCGAAACCCGCCCGCCGGCCAGCGGGACCATCGCTTCCGAAAGCAGCTCCAGCGTCACGGCCGAAAGCGCATCGCTCTTGTTGCCGTACTCATCCATCAATTGATTGAACTGTTCGGGAAAGACGGCCCGTCCGCGCACCGCCAACAATCGCACGCCGCTGCGAGCGAATTCCTTTTGCAGGCGCGCGGCGGTTTCCGCAATTTCATCGGGCGCTGCTTCATACGGAAGCGAGGCCTCGTAATCGGCGT
>DASXPZ010000090.1:0-7215 GCA_036493275.1 Pirellulales bacterium | reverse complement strand
TCGATATCGACGGAGCACGGCAACATTACCACCGGCGGGCGACGGAGTTGTACTACGTCCTGGAAGGCGAAGGGGTCGTGCTGCTCGATGGCGTCGAGCACCCAGTCCACAAAGGCTCGCTCGTCCACATTCCGCCGGGCGTGGTGCATGGGGCCATAGGACGGATGCGCGTGCTGGTCATCGGCATCCCGGATATCAGCGACGAGGATCTCTTCTTCCCGGAAGCGAAAGAATAATCGCGGTGCGCGGCTATCGGCTATTCCACTTCCAGCACTTCACCGCTGGCCGAGAGTTCAACATCGTGCACTTTGCCGGTCTTGCTCTTGCCGGTAATCTCGTAGACGCCATTGGGCCGAAGCGTGGCCGAATGGAATTTGACGTCCGGGAACTTTTCCTTGATCGCGGTTAGCGCCGCCTTCATCACCGGTTCAGGCACTTTGTCCAGCGCGACCGGCTGATCTTGCTTCACCGGCTTGCCACAGCCCGCGACCAGCAGTAGCACCCCATAGAAGAAACACCGCATTAAAAGCCTCCTGCTACTGGCTCGCCCCCGCCGCGTGTCGACATGGCGCGATAGGTGTCGTAATCGACGCTGGACGTGATGTAGCCGCAATGACCGTCGGCGTAGAGAAAATTCGCGCCGGCGCCGTGCTGGCTATAGAATTGGTTGACGTCGCTGTCGGGATTGCCGGGCGTGCTTTTTTCGCCAGCGTGCCCGAGGATCATGCCCGAGCCTTCCTCGGGGTGAGCCCGGCCGATCGCGTCGCCATCGTCATCGAACAAAATGGCGCCTGTGACCGAACCGGCCCAGGTGGCGACGCCCAATTCGTGCGAGCGCTCACCGGCGGCAATCGTCGTCGACGTCCCATCGGTAATCTCGGCCAGCCGAATGTGGCTATTGCGGAAGAACATGCCGTCGCCATCCACCCCTGGCTCCGTCGAACCGTACATGGCGACGTAATTCGAGGGCGCCACGTCGCAAATCAGCGCCAGCGGATTGCCGCTGGCGTCTCGGCTCATCGCCGGCCACGACGGATTGACCGTGTCGGAGGGGCACAAGTAGACCTGAATGTTTGCCACTCGCGCGCCGTTCATCGGGTTTTCGATCGGCAATTCGAAATGAATGACATTAAAAAGCGGCGACTGTTCCAATTGCGGCAGGATCGCGGCGCCCCACCCCCAGCCCGGTCCCAGGTCGACACCGTTTTTATCGAAACCCGACACATAGCCCGATGGAAAGGCGCCCTGCGTGTCGTGGTAGAGGAGCAAGGCCAACCCAACCTGCTTGAGATTGTTTGTGCACGAAGCGCGACGGCTCGTCTCGCGGGCCATTTGCACCGCCGGCAGCAATAGGCCGACCAGCAGCCCAATAATCGCGATGACGACCAGAACTTCGACCAACGTGAATGCGCGTCGCGCGGATGGCATAGAGCTCGACCTCCTTGTTGCGGCTCAAGGTAACAGAAAAGTCGCCGCGCACGGAATAGGTTCGTTGAGACTGGCGAATAAAAATCGAGACGACGTGTTATCGGACGGACAATCGCTCATCGAATCCTAATAATTCCGCTGACGTTCCGTCGACGGCGCTACGTGGGGCATTTACGATAGGTGGGTGAAACCAGAGGTTCCGAATCCACTTTCATGTTGGTTAAGGCGTGCTATGCAATCCATGAGGCGCCAGCCCATCCCTGTTTCGATTTTTCAACTCCCTCGGTGGATCGCAGCTCCGTTGACCACAGCCCCGCTCATCGCAGCCCTTCTTATTGCGGCCGGGGCAATGCTGTCCGCTCATGCGTCGGCCGCGCGGGCGAGCGAAGCGAAATCTCGGCCGCCGAACGTGTTGTTTCTGATCGCCGACGATTGGGGATGGCGGCACGCCGGCGCGTATGGTTGCAATTGGGTGAAAACCCCCACCTTCGATCGCATGGCGCGCGAAGGGGTGCTGTTCCGCAATTGCTTCACGTCGAATCCTAAGTGCAGCCCTTGCCGCGCCAGCATCCTTACCGGCCGCAACACCTGGCAGTTGGAAGAAGCGTGCTGCCACTTCGGGCTCTTTCCCGCCAAGTTCGCGGTCTATCCCGACTTGCTCGAGAAGGCCGGCTATCACGTCGGCTGCACTGGCAAGGGTTGGGGGCCAGGCGATTGGAAGGCGGGCGGCTTCACACGCAACCCGGCCGGGCCAGAGACCAATCGCCACAAGCTTGAGCCGCCGCTGAAAGAAGTCCCCAAGCGCGATCTCGCCAAAAACTTTGCCGAGTTTCTCAAAGAGCGCCGCGCGGATCAGCCCTTCTGCTTTTGGTTGGGAACGACCGAGCCGCATCGCGCCTACGAGCGCGACTCGGGCCTGCGCGCCGGCAAGCGGCCGGCCGACGTCACCGTTCCCGGCTACCTGCCCGACGACGATGTCGTGCGCCGCGATTTGCTCGACTACGCCATGGAAGTTGAATGGGGCGACGAGCAATTCGGCCGGGCCATCGCGGCGCTCGAAGCGGCGGGCGAGCTCGATCGGACGCTGATCGTGATGACGTCCGACCACGGCATGCCGTTTCCGCGCGTCAAAGGGCAGATCTACGAAGACGGGTTTCATCTGCCGCTGGCCATTCGCTGGGGAGAGCAAATCAAGCCGGGGCGCGTGGTCGATGACTTCGTGAACGTCCGCGATTTCGCTCCCACGTTTCTCGAGCTGGCCGGCGTCGCCGTTCCCGCGTCGATGACCGGTAAAAGCCTGGCCGGGCTGCTGCGTTCCGAAAAATCGGGCCAGATCGAGGCCGAGCGGAATGTGATGCTCGTCGGCAAGGAGCGGCACGATCTCGGCCGCCCGCACGACTGGGGCTACCCGGTGCGGGCGATCCGCACGCCGGAGTTTCTCTTCGTACACAATTACGAGCCCAACCGCTGGCCCGCCTGCAATCCGGAGACCGGCCTGGGCAACTGCGACGACGGCCCCACGAAGACGCTACTCG
This sequence comes from Pirellulales bacterium, assembly GCA_036493275.1. GTDB lineage: Bacteria > Planctomycetota > Planctomycetia > Pirellulales > JACPPG01 > JACPPG01. The sequence continues at coordinate 4,252 of DASXPZ010000090.1, read as the reverse complement.
TGGAACAACAAGGAAAGTTCTACGACCTCTCCTTCGGCAAGCGCCCGGAGTTCGAGCTGTATCGCGTGTCGATCGACGCCGAATGCCTGAAGAACCTGGCGGACGATCCGGCCTTTGCGGCAGTGAAAAAAGAACTTCACGAACGCTTGAATACGATGTTGAAAGCGGAGCAAGATCCGCGCGCGCTCGGCCAGGGGGCGATCTTCGACACGTACAAGTATCTGGGCGAACGCAAAGGGAAAGGGTACGACGAGTGGCTGGCGCGCCAAAAAGGGGTAGGCGCCAAGGCGGATTGATCTAGGCAAAAAAATTCTTATGACCACCCAACCCCGCCGCCGCTGGTTTCAGTTCGGACTGCGGACGATTTTGGTAGTGGTGGCGGAGATCGCCCTGTGAAACCAACCGAAACCTGCCAACGGCTCGCAATGAGATACGAAGGCAGAATTAGCCCACGTCACCCCTATCATATGATCATGGGTTTGCTGGGTCTTGTTATTTTAGGCCCGATCTTCGCTCTCGGTGCGGCGATCCTGGCTTGGCCATTAATCCTCATCTACGTTCTGCTCTTAGCATGGGATATTTGGTGCGTAATCACAAATCACGTATTGCGACTACAGGTTGGAAACGGCATCGTGGCCTGGGATTCTGTATTGCCTTTTCGCTCGAAAACGAAAGTACCTGTCCGCGAGATTGTCGCAGTTGAGGTCAATCTTGATGACAAGTACGACATTTGCTTGCGCCTGGAAGACGGAGGTCGAAAGAAGCCGCTTATGACAATTCCTTTCGATCCAGACGAATTCGTCGCGGCGGTGGTTGCTGAAAACCCATCGATCATCGTCGAAAGGGACCATCGAGGCAGCAGCAGCTAAGCGATGATTTCTTTATCTAAGTGCGATTCAGTCTTAAGAATCTGAAGCACCGCATTGCCAGAACGTCGCCTAGGATGGAATTCAATTGGACCGAATAGCTATGCCCACTCAACCCCGCCGCCGCTGGTTTCAGTTCTCACTAGGCACAATGCTGCTGCTTGTGGTCTTAGCGGCTGTTGCGGCGCTTGCGGTTCGCGAGCGAATAGAGCGACGGAAGGTCGAGCGGGACAACTATAGGCTGATTGTCGAAAAGCACGCGGCGGAGACGCATCTCGAATCCATGCGATTAGGGGAGGAACAGAGAAAGTGGGTTGCAGACCCGGAGAGGTATGAGAAGTCGCGTGGTGGACCGCCGAAGTCGAAAAAAATCGACCCGCCACCGAAACCACCCTGAATCGAATTGTCGTCAAAGCAGGCCGGCTGCACACGCTAATCGCCCACTTCCGAATTAGCAGGCAATTCCCTGAAGCAAAAATAGAAGTTCGTGACTCCGTAAATCAACACGATGGACTTATGTTGCCGCCAGTACCATGATCTCCGACCAACTTTTTCCTAGGACACTACCTGTCGTTGCGTCTGGTTGACTGCGCAGCGCCGCATCGGGTAGCGTGGTCAGTAGGGGGCTCGCCTTTGGGAACTTTTCTGGGGCATTCTTTCAGCGCGACTGGGAGGGCAGCGATGAATGTCGCGAAAAAACCAGTAGCGCGATCGCACCTGTTGCTCCTGCTCTTGATCTGCGGCGCTTGCTGCGGATGCTCCAGCGGGTTCGAAGACGCGACGGTTGCCATCACGGTCGGCAATCCCAACCCAGCCACCGTCTCCGCAGGGCAAATGTCGACTACGCCCATTGACGCGTCGATTCTGCTGCCGTCGGGCGTAGATCTGACGAAACTCGCCGGTTCGCAAGTCTGGAGTTGGTCCGCCACCGGCGCCACGGGGCTCCGGATCGAACATCCGTCTCCCAACGCTCCGCAGGCGACTTTGAAGGCGCAAATCGCCGCGCCCGGCGTTCCTCAGGTCACGCTGACCGCCACGCTTGTCCTCACCGATTCGGACGGCCGGACGATCCGGCGCACTGCCACCAGCACGCTGCCGATTACCGTCGCGGCGGAGCCGGCGGCGCTGCAATACTTTCAGCGAGACGCCGCAGGAGGTGGCAAATATGTCGACGTGACGGGACCCATCTATGTGCTCCAAGGCGAATACGTTGAATTCAAGGCCATTCCGCCGCCGGGTCGCAGCGGCTTTTCTCATGGCGCGCCGGAGTGGAGCGGCGCCGCCGGCGCGAAAGGGAGCGGCGCCACGATCAACGTAACGGGCGAAACGCTGTCGAAGACGTCGTACGACACGCAAACCGTGACCGCGACTTGCGACGACCGTTCTGTCACGGCCAACATCATTGTCTATGAGTTGATTCCGGAAGTCGTGCCGGAGGACAACTTCGAGGGGCGCGCTCTCGACGCCTGGGGAATCTTCGAGATCATCCTTCTGTCCTGCCGGACGAATCCACCCGGCATTCCGATCGTCGACCTGGGAGGCGTCCAATGGAAGATTACGCAGGGAGGCGGCACGGTGATCGCCGGGGCAGACGGCTTCGGCACGTATGAAGTGCCCGGCGAAGGAGGGAGCGTGATGATCGGCGTCGAAGTGATCGACGGCCCGATGAAGGGAATCGAACGCCCGCCAGTAATCGTTGGGGCTGAACCGGTTGACGCCAAAGAGCCGGGGTAAATTAACGGACAGATCAGTCGCCTCAAAAACTTCAATGGCGCCGGCGCGAAAGCGCGCAAGGACCCTGCATGCGAAACTTGGCTTTTAGATGGAGCGAGCTTAGTTCTCTGGCGATGATAGCGCTATTGTGTCTTCTTGGAAATTCCGCGCTGGCCTCGCGAGAAAAGGAAGCCATGGCTCAGTATGCGCAGATCGACAAAATGCGCACGGCCGGGGACCTCGATGGCATTCTGGCGATGCTCGCTGAATATGAGAAAGCGCCGGCGGCCGGCAGGGATGAGTTTTATTACCACATCCTGGTCGAGCTTTGTTCCACGCTGACCTCTTGGAAGGATCTCGATCCCCAATACCGCGACAAAGCGAGAAACGTGGCGCTCGTGGCGCTGGCCGACGGCGACAGACTGCCGATTCGCTATGAAATCAAGCTGATCTTTTTTCTCCAGTGGGACCCGGACTACGACCGTGGCCTAGTCCGCGGGGCCGATTGGGAACGACAAAGATTGCTCCGCGCGAAGCGCTGGTTGGGCGCCTGGAAGCGATTGCGGACTGAACAGGCCAAAATCCCCGACCTGAACGGCTCGAAAGAACTGAACGTCTTCGACATCGGAAGAGGGATCATGGACGAAGATGACTCGAACGAGATCGAAGATCCCATTCTTCGCAAACAAAAGGAAGCGGCGATTGCCAGAAGAACGGAACAGCATCGCCTCTCTCGACTCAAAGAGGATTTGAAGCGCCTCGACGAATCGCTGGCTCCGAGAGCGAAGCGTTACCTTGTCCAAGCCTATGGCAAGCCTCCCTACGCCAACAAAGAACTGGAAGCTCTGCTGGAAGATTCTGTGATTGCTCCGGCGGATCGCGCGGCGCTCGTCGAAGAAGTAAACAAGAACATCGCGGAACGAACCGAACGCGACGGCAAGCTCCCGAAACAGGCTGTCGTCGTCGTGCAAAACAACAAGGCGGCGGCTGAATCAGAGCCCTCTGCTGCCGACGACGATCCGAGATTGCTGCAGCCCTTGACCTTCGATCTCGAACAGCCGAAGGTCGATGATCTGTTGGCCAAACTGCGCGAAGCGACCGGCGTGCAATTCACCCGCGCCGAGGAAATCTCGAACGACGAGCCGGTGCGCGGCAGCGTCAGCTATAGCGGCGTTCCGGCCACGATCGTCATGCAACAGCTCGCCGATGCGGAACAGGTCGCCGGAGAGTGGAAAAAAGAGGGGGACGGATATCGCCTCTTGCGCAGCGGTAAAGCGGTCGTCACGCCAATGCCTAAAGCGGCGCAGGTCACGCTGGTCGCCCCGGATCGGATGTCGCTTGCCCGGCAGCGGCTACTGCAAGCAGGTCCGCCGGTCGCGCTAGCGGTGATTGCCGCGTTCCTGCTGCTCTTCCGTAGTCGCCGCAAGGTCGTGGCGTAGCGCCAAGTCTTTTTCGAACGGCTTATTGCGGCCTCTCGTCATGCCAGCGGAGCCCATTTTTCGAGAATCTTCCGCAGGCATGCGGCGCGAGCCTTCTACGGGTAAGATTGTCCCTTAGGCGTGGGGCCTGCTCGGCGCCGGTCACGCGAACGTGGAATGGGCCACGGAGCGGACAGGGGGCGCCCAATGTCGGCCTGGCACGGGGGCGATCGCTAAACGCATGTATCCCGAGTT
>DASXPZ010000089.1:0-1594 GCA_036493275.1 Pirellulales bacterium | reverse complement strand
AGGTAAGGCTTTCCCTCCTCGTAATGCACGTCGAGCATCAGCCCTCGGACGCCGTCTTGAAGCTGGCGAGCGATGCCATGATGTTGATTCGGAAAGAGCCAGCGCTCGTCGCTGTTGCTCATCGCGTTGTGGGTCGTGGCGTACGCCAGATCGCTGTAGCGCCGGGAGGCGATTGTGTCCTTGGCGCCTTTTGCACTGAGCGGCTTTGCAGGCTCTGCTTGCAACGGGAGCGACAACATGCCCGACAGTGCGATTACCAGAAGGGCCAGCCACGGCGAGGCCCGAAACCGTGGTGACCGACGGCGCGCGTCACGAATCGATGAATTCACAGTCCCGCTTCCCTTCGTCAAGCGTTCCGGTCAGACGAAGGAAATCATACCCGCGAAAGAGGAGCTGGTTCAACAAGCCGCAATAGGCTGGCCGTTATGGCGCATTGAGAGGCGGGGCGGGGGGCAATTGCACCGTCGGTTTCGTCGCGGGGGCTTGCTGCATCGACTGAGTCTGTGCGCTCGCCGGCGAGACATTACCGCCGCCAGCCAAAGGAGGCGGTCCAAACAAGGGGGGCGCCGCGCGGCAAGCGTCGGTCGCCGGAGTGGCCGCGCTCGGCGCTCCTTGTTCCTGCAATACGATAGGCGACGCGGATTGGTTGGATGTCGAACCAACGACGCTAGCCTGCTGGCCGGACGCAAACGGAACCGTGTTCATGACGGTTAATTGACTTCTTGAACCGCCGGAACCTGACGCTCCGCCTTCGCTCAAGTTCGAACCCGCGTCTACCAGCGGCCCGCTATTTCCGTAATCCATCGGCGTCGGAACGGGCGCCAGGCGAACTGCCGGCGCTACCGGGCTGGCGCTTGCGGGGGTTCGCAAAGGAGGCATCGCGCGCGACGCCCCGCCGGCTGGCCCAAGGGCGCCCGATTCAGGCATTATCGCAGGGGCGGCGCCCGGAGTCGGCAAGACGTTGGCCGGAGGACCAAGGTTCCCCGGAGCGGGCCCGAGATTCTCCGGCGCGGGTCCAAGGTTGCCGGGCGGTGGGCCAAGGATTCCTGGTGGCGTTTGCGGACCTGGCGTCGAGTTGGTCTTTGGCGTCGGCGTGGGGATAGCCTCTCCGGCCGGAACGCCGGGCTGTCCGGGCGCGGCGCCGTTCGGGGCGATGGTCTGCACCGATTCGCCAAACGTCTGCTGTGGGAATTGACCGCGACTGACGGTCGGGCCATTCGGCAGGATGTAGCTCAAACGCAGCGGACGCGAACGGAGCGATTCTTTTTTGGCCGCGTCCGCGAGCGCCTTTTGCGGATTGGGACCCTCGGCCATGTTGATGCCGTTGTTCTCCAACAGCGTGCCGCTTTCGAACATCACGTTTTTCACTGCCAGCGTGTACTCGACCATCGAGCGAGCGTAGCGGCTGTCGGCGTCGGCCAGTCGGCGCTGCGCCTCGACGAGGTCCAACAGCGACACGGTTTCTGTTTCCGCCTCGAACGCGGTCTTGATTGAGTTCAACTGCTGGTTCGCCGCCAGTCGCCGGTTGTAATTCGTCTGCGCGACGATAAATGTTCGGTCGACGTCGCCCACCGAGTTGCTGAGATCGTGAATG
>DASXPZ010000088.1:0-10755 GCA_036493275.1 Pirellulales bacterium | reverse complement strand
CGCGATTGGGCCAAAGAACTCAATGCCGAGATTAAGCACTGCGGCGTCGAGCGCCCTGCGCCGCCCCCGGAAGGATTAATTGATCGCGACGAGGGGCCAGTCGCTCCGGAAACGAGAATCCCTAACGAAGAAGCCACAATTCTACCCGGCTATCTGAGCATTCTCGATCCGCGTCCCGCCGTTGTGGCCGGCGGCAACGAACGCAGCAGCGGACGGCGGCGGACGCTGGCGCGTTGGATCGCCAGTCCCGAGAATCCAATCACGGCGCGGGTGTTGGTTAATCGCGTCTTTCAGCAACATTTCGGCCGCGGGATAGTGGTCACCTCGGAAGACTTTGGCCGCCAGGGAGCAAAGCCCAGCGACGCGCGGTTGCTGGATTATCTCGCGTCGGAATTCATCTCCGGTGGTTTTCGTCTCAAGGCGTTGCACCGTTTGCTGATGACTTCGGCCGCTTATCGCCAGGCGACGCGCTCGCTGGCAGGGGTCGGCGCTAGCGCCGAGCCACAAGAATCGTTGTGGTGGCAAGTATCGAGGCGCCGGCTGACAGCCGAGCAACTGCGTGACGCGATGCTCGCAGTGAGTGGCGAATTGAATCTGCAAATGGGGGGACCGAGCGCTCGCGGCGAACTGCCCGCGGGACTCAGCGTGGCGTACGCCTGGGAGCCCGATAAGGATGTCGCGCAGCGGAATCGTCGGTCGATTTACATGCTCTCGCGTCGCAACCTGGTTGATCCACTTGTCGACGCGTTTGATCTGCCTGACAGCCACGAGCCGTGCTCGCGCCGACAAGAAACCACTACTGCGCCGCAGGCATTGATGCTGCTTAACGCCCGTTGGTCGCTCGACCGCGCCCGCGCACTGGCCGGGCGCGTGCTGGAGAATTCCGCCGGCGATCGAAGTCACGTGGTCGAGTCCGCGTACATGGCCACGTTTCAACGTCCACCGGACCCCGCCCAGCACGCCGCCGCGGAAGAGTTTCTGAATGACCAGTCCGCTCTGATCGCGCGACGACTGGCGGAATCAACCAAACCGGCAATGCAAACGGGCAAATCCAAACCTCCGGCCGTTGCGTTGCCGAATGGCGTAGGCGACGACTCGCCCGATAAGGCCTGGCAGGCGGCGCTCGTCGATTTTTGTCATGTGCTGTTGAATTCCAACGAGTTTCTGTACCTGGATTGAGAGCGTCGCTGCGTTCGAAACCGCCATCGATCGCCCGGAAAAGGCCACGATGAATCACGCATCTCCCAAACCGCTGTCGGCCGTGCCGCACAACATGGTTGTCCGTTCGCGGCGCGACTTTCTGCTGCGCGCGGGGGGTGGATTCGGCGCGCTGGCGCTGCTGTCGTTAATGAATGATGGCCATGTGAGTGCAGCCGAGTCGGCGTCGGTCGCGGGCCACTCACGGTTGAAGCAAGTGCATTTTCCGGCCCGCGCCAAGAGCGTCATTTTTCTGTTCATGGACGGCGGGCCGAGCCAACTCGATACGTTCGATCCGAAGCCCAAGGTCAATGAGCTGGCCGGACAGCCGTTACCCTCCAGCATCAAGCGCCCCATTACGCCGATGGGCGTTTCGAACAATGCCCTGCTGGCGAGCCGGCGCACGTTTCGACCGGCCGGCCAGAGCGGCATCCCTGTCTCGGATTGGCTGCCACACATGTCCTCCTGCGCCGACGATTTGACCGTCATTCGGTCCTGTTGGGCCGACGGACTGAATCACGTCGGGTCGGTTTGCCAGATGAATACCGGTTCGGTGCTGGCAGGCAGACCCAGCCTGGGATCGTGGGTCAATTATGGTCTAGGATCCGAGAATCAGAATCTGCCTGCGTTTGTCGTCCTGCTGGATGGCGATCGCGAGCCGCCCGGAGGGACGCGCAACTGGGGGACGGGATTCATGCCGGGCGCGTACCAAGGGACGCGCTTCCGTAATGGCGCGCAGCCGGTGCTTCACTTGGAGCCTCCGATCGAGGTCAGCGCCGAGCAGCAGCGGCGCAAGCTTGCGCTGTTGGGGCAACTTAATCGTGATCATGCGGCCTCTCACGGCAGCGATAGCGACCTCGAGGCCAGGATTGCCAGCTACGAGTTGGCCTATCGCATGCAGGCCGAGGCGCCGCTGGCGGTCGATCTTCAGTCAGAGACTGAGGAAACACGGCGACTGTATGGCCTGGACAACAAACCGACTGCCGCCATGGGGCGCAGTTGCCTGCTGGCAAGACGATTAGTCGAGCGTGGTGTGCGCTTCGTTCAGGTCTACTGTGGTTCGGGAAGTCGCTGGGACGCGCACGCCAAGATCGAAGAAAACCACAGCCAACTCTGCCTGGCCAGCGACCAGCCGGTTGCGGCGCTGCTGAAAGATCTCAAACGGCGCGGCATGCTCGACGAGACGCTCGTCGTCTGGGGAGGCGAGTTTGGACGCACCCCGATGTCGGAAAAAGGGGATGGGCGAGATCACAACCCCTACGGCTTCACCATGTGTATGGCAGGCGCGCGGATTCCCGGCGGTCGAATTATCGGCGCCACGGACGACATGGGCTTATTCGCAGTCCAGGATCGCATTCATGTCCACGACCTGCACGCGACGATCCTGGCGCTGATGGGACTCGACCACATGCAACTCACCTACTTGCATAACGGACGAGACGAACGCGCGACCATCAACGGCGGCGAACTCATCCCGCAAATCTATCCGGGCTGACTTGCCCTGAAGCATTGCCGAGGTAGTCGGCGCTGCATGGCGCCAATGCGGCAGCCAACCGGAGGCTCGACTGAGCACTAACCGTATCTGAAAAGCTGCCGCAGCAGATGTCTTTCGTCCCGCCGCCGTGGCGGCACTGACGCCATGACCGAACCGCCGCCAGGTTAACCGGATTGACGGGCGGCGCCAACTTGAGAATCGGCGCTGGAACGTTCGTACGCTCTCGTAGCGGGCTTCGCCACTGTTTAGAGATAGGGCTCAGACTTCCGCACGACTCGTCTCAAAAGTGGCCCCAGGCGTCCTGTCGAGGTCGTAGCGATCGCACAGCGGCCAAGCTGTTTCACCCTTCATCGTCGCTCCTTCACTTAGGGCGCTTCAATCCGGTGATCGTGACTACCGGACATTGACCACGGCTGCGGACCACGGACAACAGCCCGGCTCGCTTTAGCGCTTGCAGCCCGCGATAGCTAGCCAATCGCTTCACAGCGAACCGCTCGAATGTTCTGCAGCAAAGGGGAAGAGAATACATTTCGCCCCTCGCTGGCAGCGCGGAACTATACGGCCAGCGCCGCAGCTAACGACTTGCCCCCTAGTTTTGCGGCGGCCGACCGTCACAGAATTGGAACCGGACCCCGTAAGAATTCCGCAGACTTCCGTTAACTGCGCCTCTTGTGTCTTGCTAGCGACGCTTCAGACAATCGCTCACCTAGCCGACAAGATCGAAGCTCGCTTGAGTTTGCTGCCGGCAAAACTGCGACGGACGATGACGTTCGACAACGGCAAAGAGTTCGCGGAGCATGAACGTCTGCGCGACCGACTGGAGCTAAGCGTCTACTTCACTCAGCCATATTGCTCATGGCGTATTGCACGGCCTGCAGGCCGTCTCGGGTTTGCGGTTCGCTCGCAGTGAGGCCCGTGAGACAGAGCCGGTCAGGCCGGTCCATGACGCCTATGTTGACGCCGTGCTGCCGTACGTCTCCCCGCAAGTGGCCGCAATGATCCAATTGCAACGGATCACCGGGATGCGTTCCGGGAAAGTCACGATCATGCGGGGTTGCGACATCAACACAGTCGGACCGTACAGTTTGCGTATCCGTTGACTGACCGGCTTGAAATTGGCCAGCTCGCTGCTGGGCTTTCCATTAGGCAAGCGGTAGTACCGCTCGGCGTGCCGCATGAAAGCCTTCAGCAGTTCCGCGACGGTCAGGCTTTCGGTCTGCGGAACCGCGCCATCGTTGGCGGACCATTCGGCGATGCGACGGTTGTACTCGGCGCAACTGGCGGCGCTGTTGTACTTGCCGAGGTAGAAGTCACGGCCATCGAGAGTGACGACGGCTTGGCCACTAGGCTTGTGGCGACGATACGACGGGACACGATTGATTTGCGGCATGTGAAAACCCCTATACGATACCAATCCGGTAGACTACCGGATTTCTCGACTGGTTGGGGCTCGCACTACACGACGCGTGAAGTGACGTAAATGCTTTGCTTCAGCGTAACTTACGACTAGTGGAGGATAGGGGACTTGAACCCCTGACCTTCTGGCTGCCAGCCAGACGCTCTCCCAACTGAGCTAATCCCCCCGCGTTATTTACCGGCCCAGATGATGGGCTCATCGGCCGGCGCCTACTCAACTCGGACCGAAATCGGATCCGGACGTGTTGCGTCGCGGCAGCGGCGAAAGATCGCGTTATGGCGGTTCGCCAGCCCAGACGATCTTCTTGCTACCCCGAGCAGCCGATCGAACTTGGCCATTTTTCGTCGATTTCAGACTGCCAATCGACCTCGACCCAAACCGCAAATCAAGGCTACAATCCGCTTTGCAACTAGCGCCCCGTGAATCTATCACCCTGCGGAAATAGTGTCAATCGGCGGCCGCGCTGGCGCCAGCAAGCGCTGAATCGTCTACTTCCTTCCTCGAATTATCGTCTTCCGAGGCTCCTTTGAAGAAGATCGTTTTGATTCTGTTGAAGTACGGCGCTTCGCTGGCGATTGTCGCTTATCTCATTTATGACGCGCAACGGGACGAAACGTTCACCCGCTTTATGGATCAACCGAAGGACTGGCGTCTGTTTGCCGGGGCCGGGGCCCTCTGCATGGTGGCCACCTGCCTGACGTTTGTCCGCTGGTACTTTCTGGTGCGGGCGCTCGATCTGCCATTTCGCCTGGCCGACGCGTTCCGCCTAGGCTTTCTCGGGTATCTGCTCAATTTCGTCTCGCTCGGTAGCGTCGGCGGCGATCTTTTCAAAGCCGTCTTTATCGCCCGCGAGCAAAAAAAGAAACGGGCCGAGGCCGTTGCCACGGTGGTCATCGACCGCGTGATCGGCCTCTACGTCTTGTTTGTCGTGGCGACGGTGGCCGTGGTCTGGACCGGCATCTGGTCTTCGCCCGAAGAGTCAGTCCGTTTCATTGCAAAGTTCACGGTGGGCTGCGCCGTCGCAGGCGCATTGATGATCATCGCGATGATCGTGCCGGGCGTCACGCACGGGCGTTTCTCAAATTACCTGCGATCGCTGCCGCGTGTGGGCCATGTCGTCGGGAGACTGATCGACGCCATCCGGCTCTACGCCAGTCGTCCCGGTGTCCTGTTTCTGACCTGCGCGATGAGCGCGATGGTCCACGTGCTGAATACGCTGGGGGTCTTTTTGATTTCTCGCGCCATGCTGCCCGAGGCGCCTGACCTGGGGGCTCAATTCGTCATCGTCTCGCTCGGCATGGTCGCCGGCGCGGCGCCGTTGCCGATGAGCGGATTGGGGGCGTTCGAAGGAGCGCTCGATTTTCTCTACTACGTGGTGCCGGGTGGAGTAAAGCTCCACCGCGGCGACGGGCTGCTCGTCGCTTTCGGCTATCGCGCCGTGACGATCGTGATCGCCCTGATCGGATTGGGCTATTGGCTCTTTAACCGCCGCGCCGTGGCCGAGGCAATGCACGAGATGGAAGAACTGGATCAAGAAGCAGAACCCAACGGCGCCACGCGACCGACGCTATCACACATGTCGCCCAATGGAGCGCCCAAGAGCGCGGCGCTCAAGGCCGATCGCGAAACGATTCGCTAAGGCTTGATCGCAGTCGCGGTCCGATTTTCGATGGGGGACAGTCGAAAGATGCAGACTCGCTGGAAAATCACTGCGCGACGCTGTTATCCTGAGCCCCAGCTGGGCGGTCTAAGCTAGCCTGGGGTGTAGCCGGCCCTCTGGTCGGCGCAGCCCCAGGATTCGACCGCGGACAAAAATCGTCGTGAGCCCCAGTAGGGGCGACCTAAGATTCGGAGCCCCTTGTTGGGCACTGTGGGCGAGGACGCGCATGACCAAACCAATCCCACAAGCGCAGAGATACGCCGTAGAATGCTCTCCGCAACACACATTCAGTACGCCCCTGCCGGGGCTTACGACAGTTTATTGCGCGGAAGTGAACCCAGGGCTGCGCCGGCGAATCGCCGGCTGACCCTGGGCTATTTTGGATCGTCCCTCCGGGACTTGGCGAGCGCGCTAATACGAACATCCACCATAAGGCTATGTCCAAGGTGATAGCGCGCTAGCGGACCCAGCATTTCGGAAACGCGCGGCTACTTCGCCGTCGGTTTGCAGTACGACAGCGTCAACAGGGCGTAGCCGGTGACCAGGTTCGGGTCCCCTTCCATCCACTTCTTCGACTTGTTGACCCACGATCCGTCGGGCTGCTGGCGCTTGGCGAGTTCTTCGATCAGTTCCGCGCGCCAGTTGTGCTCTTTGCCGGCTTCGTCGGTCAACGTCGGCTGGCCGACGGCGTCAAGCGCCTTGGCGAAGAGGTGGTAGTAGTAGTACAAGCCCTCGTCGCCGAGGCCGGGATTTTCGGTCAGCGAGTAATTCTTCTTCGCCCAATCGACGGCCGCCTTAACACGCGGATCGTCCGCCTTCAGCCCGGCAAAGATCATGCTCTTGAGCGCGGCGTAGCTCATCGATCCGTAGCTGCGCAAGCCGCCGTTGGCGGTCTTGCCGGCGGGGCTTTGTCCCTCGCCCACCGGAGTGTAGATGAAACCGCCGTCGGGATTCTTCGCGGCAAAAGCCGACGTGTTGTGGGCGCTTTCAAGGTTCTGGCAGCGCGAAATGAAAATCAGCGCCTTCTTCACGGCCTCGTCATCCGCCGTGGCGCCGGCCGCTTCGAGCGCGTCGGTCAGAAAGTGCGTGTTCGAGAGATCGGGCCGCTCGGCGCCGCCGTAGCCCACTCCGCCGTAGGTGACGTCGGCTGGCGTGCGACCGTCGTTCTCGGTGAATTGCAGCCCTTTCAAGAACTTTTCGCCGTTTGCCAGGATCTTGTCGTACTTCTTATCGGTGTTGGCGGCCTTGAAGCAGACCATCGCCAGACAGGTTTCATAGTTTCGAATGCGCGACTTAGGGCCGTAGATCCCGCCATCGGGCTGCACAAAACCTTCCAGATACTTGAGCGCTTTGGCCACCGTAGGATCGGTGGCGGTGCGGCCGTTTTCTAGCAAACTGGTGGCCACGATCGCCGTCACGCCCGGCCCGACGGCCGCGCTGAACGAACCATCTTCGGCCTGTCCCTTGTTTTTCAGGAAGTCGATACCCTTCTGCACGGCCTGCTCATAGGCTTTGGCGTCTGCCGAAGAGAGTTTCGCGTTCCTGGCCGCGCGCGCGGCTGGCGGGACGAAGAGGAGCAGCGCGATCGACGCAACACCGTAGCGAGTCAATATCGAGTGTCCGCTTTTCATAGCCGTGGATTCCTTGAAATGGCGCCTTTGCCCGCAGGGCAGAATGACGCGGGCTGTTGGTTTACGCATTCCGCTGTTTCGTGATTCTTCTAGCGCTTCGAGAATTCATTCGCTGCGACGAACGACCAATATCGTTAGGTCGTCCGGTGGCGTTGCTCCCTCATAGTGTTGCTCGACTTGCCGTCCCACCTCGCGCACCAGTTCATCGAGCGGAGCGCGGGCGCGGCGACGAATGATCGCTTCCAAGCGCTGCTGACCGAATGCTTCGCCGCCGTTGTCCATTGATTCAACAATTCCATCGGTGCACAGCACCAACAGGTCGCCGGGCTCGATCATGACTGGCGTCGCTTGCGGATAGTCGGGATAGTCTTCGACCCCCAGCGGCAAGCCGGTCGATTCCAACGGGTAAAACCGATCGTCGGCGGCCGAGTAGTGCATCGCCGGACCATGCCCGGCGTTGGCGTACTCGATCCGATGTCGCTGCGAGTCGAGCGCTGCTATCAGCATCGTGATGAAGAGTCCCTCTTCGAGATCGCCCAACAGCGCGCGGGCCAGCAGTCGCAGTTGAACCTCGGGCGCCGAGTGATCGAGCGCCAAGGCCCGCAGCGCGGCGCGCGTCGAGGCCATGATCAAACTCGGTCCGATGCCATGCCCGGCGACGTCGGCAATGACCAGCGCCGTGCGGCCATCGTCGAGCGGCAGGACGTCGCAATAGTCGGCGCCGACCGCCTGATGCGGCAGCCACCAACTGGCCAGTTCGTAGCCTGGCACGGCGGGAAGTTGTTGCGGCATGAAGCCGCGTTGAACCGCGCGGGCCACTTTTAACGACGCTTCGACATGTTGTCGCTCTTTGAGCTCATCGACCAACCGGGCTCGATCGAGCGCCACGGCCGCGTGCGACGCGAACGCAAGAATCAGCTCTTCGTCGAACGGATCGAACGGTCCGCCAACATTGTTCAGGACTTGCAGCACTCCCAATAGCGCGCCGTCGTGCGGCGAAATCAACGGCGCCGCCAGAATGCTGCGCGTCTGGTAGCCGGTCAATTGATCGATCCGCGAGTTCCAGCGCGAATCGCTGGGGGGATCGGGCACATTGACGATCTCGCGATGACGAGCCACATAGCCGGAGATCCCCTGATCGAGACCGTGGCGAATCTCGCCGATTTCAAGGTCTGTGGAAACCCGCGTGAACAGTTCTTGGCTTCGCGGATCAAACTGGTAGACCGTCGCGCGTTCGCAGACCAGCGCCAGGCAGGCTTCGCTGGCGATCAGCTCCAAAACCCGTTGCGTGTCGACCTCGGCCGCCAGGCGTTGTGTGACGTCGAGTAGCCGATTGAGAGCGGCGACCCGCACGCGCAGCGCGTCGAGCGATTCTTCGGCAGTGGAGGTCAGGGCGGGAGATTGCATGTACTGAATTCTAGCCCGAGCGGCAGAACGGGGCAGGTCTCGACGAAAACCGTCCTGTGATCTCCCCATGATTCTAGCAGGCCATGTCATCCCAGCCGTATGCGCCGGCGGCTGAATTCGAGGCGATTTTAGCCGGATTCTCGCCGCGTACCGCAGCGATGCACAATTCCTTTGGGATTCCAAGGCGAAGGCGCGGCCCTGCGCCCTCTCGAAAGAGTTTTGCGAGAAGCGGGCAAGTGAAAGAGGCTGCGCGGCGAACTGGGTAAGCCGTCGGGCGCCACCTGCGCGGTGGTCGGGAGGCCCCGGGATCGGTTCCCGCTCACGAGAAGGGAATGGTTCGCCGCGCAGCAATGAAAACTCCATCTGGATAAGCGGGCTGACCTCGCCGAGGCCGCCATGGGACTGAAGCTTCGTCGTCGCAAAGCCGGTTCTCCGTCGCCTTGCAGCGGAGTCGACGAACAGCGGCTATGCAGGAAGCGTGCCGAAAGACGACGCGCATGGCTTATGCGAAGGATTCACCGAGAATCCGACGATTTCGTCGCGCTGGGTCTGAAAAATGGCGCGCGGGAGATGCGCGATTCGCCGCGCATGGCTATTCTTTCGCCACGCCTGACGTTTTGCGCGCGATTGGGCCACGCAATCAGGCCCGCTTTGGGCCAATCACTTGCAGTCGGGAGCCGTCGCCGTGTGTAGCCCTTACGGCTTGATGCAGTAGAGGTTATCCAGATCGCGCAGGTAGAGCGCCCCGCCGGCGACGGCTGGCGAAGACCAGCACATGGCGCCGTTCAGGGCGTTCTGCCCCAGTAGTTTGAACTCCGATCCTGCCTCGACGACGAAGGTCTCGCCCGCCTCGTCCAGGCAGAAGACTTTGCCGTCATAGGCCCATGGAGAAGAGGTGAAGCCCTTGGCTCCAGGGATCCGCTTCTTGTAGATTTCTTTGCCATCGGTCGCGTCATAGCAGGCCATCAGGCCGCCGCGCTGCTCGAGGATGTAAAGCCGGCCCTGATAGAGCAGGGGCGAGGCCATCGGCGGTCCGCCGCGCGGGACGGACCAGGCGACTTGCTCCGGTTTCGCCTCGCCACTGGCAATCGAGAACTTGCCTTCAGCCCCGGCGCGAATCGCCACGAGTGGGCCGCTGCCCCCCATGCCGCCGCCACAGCCAAAAAAGACCATTTCCTTATCGCCGACGGGCGTGGCCGAGCAGCGACCATTCATGCCGGTCAATTCCCACAGCACTTTGCCCGTCGCGGGATTGTAAGAGCGGGCCCCGGTCGTGCCCGCAGTGAGCAGCTCGGTCCGCTTGCTGTTTCGCCAGACGTAGGGCGAGCACCACGAAGATTTCTGATCTCGCTTTTCGCGCCAGACCTCGTCGCCAGTCTGCTTATTGAGCGCGACCAGGAACGAGTCTTGCTCGTTATCGCACTGGATAAAGAGCAAGTCGCCTTCTAGGACTGGCGAGCTGCCGGTTCCCCAATCTGCCGTCATGCGATGGACGCCGAGATCCTTTTTCCAAACCAACTCTCCCTGCATGTCGAAGCAAAACAAACCGGTCATGCCGAAATAGGCGTAGACGTGCTTGCCGTCAGTGACCGGCGTCTCAGAGGCGTAGGTGTTGGTGCGATGCGTCGGAATCGTCGGCTTCTGCTCGACGGCTAACTTCTTCCAAAGGATGTCGCCCGTGTTGCGATCGAGACAATAGACCTCGAAGCGATAGAGGGCGTCGGGCGCTTTGCCTCCGCGACCGAAGCCGCCGCCGAAACCGCCACCCCGACCACCGCGTCCGCCAGCGCCGCCCCTGCCCGGACGCTGTGGTTGATCGTCGGCCGGCGCGTCTGCGGCTGGCTTGCCGTCTTCTCCCTTCGCGCCGGGCTGACCATCCTGACCTGGCGCGCCATCTCCACCTTTGCCTCCGGCGCCTCCTTTACCACCAGCGCCGCCCTGGCCACCG
>DASXPZ010000087.1:0-2857 GCA_036493275.1 Pirellulales bacterium | reverse complement strand
GCCCACTCAGTACACTAAAAGCCTATCCGAACACCTGCGGTAGCAAGCAACACCAGCACGCCCCAGAAGTGAGAGACGGTTCTCGGATAGACACTAAAACCGAGTCCCCGTTCGTTCCCACCGCACCGGCTTATCAGGCCTGACCATGCCAAGTTTCCTCCGGCGCCTTGTTTGGATCGTGCTTGTGCTCTCGTGCTCCGTGGCCCAAGCCGCCGAGGACGCACCGGTCGATTACGCTCGCGACATTCAGCCGCTGCTGGAGAAGCACTGCTACGAATGCCACGATGGCCGCAAGCAGACCGCCGCCTTGCGGCTGGACGTCCGCTCGCGCGCCGCGAAGGGGGGCGAATCGGGCGACGCGGCGATCGTCGCCGGCGCGAGCGCCAAAAGCACGCTGATCGCCCGCGTCCGCGGCGACGTTCCGGACTTGATCATGCCGCCGGAGGGAGACCGCCTCTCGGCCGAACAAGTTGCGCTCTTGGTCCGCTGGATCGACGCCGGCGCCACTTGGCCCGACCAACTGGCGGGCGAAGACAAGCTGAAGAAGGAACACTGGGCATTTCGAGCTCCCAAGCGCCCCGCGCTTCCCAATATCAAAGACAAAGAATGGAACCGCAATCCCATCGACCGCTTTGTGCGGGCCCGCTTGGACTCCGAGGGAATCACCCACTCGCCGCCGGCGGATCGTGAGACGCTCATTCGCCGGCTGTATCTCGACCTGACCGGCTTGCCCCCATCGCCGAAAGACGTCGATCGTTTTGTGCGGGACGAAGATCGTGGTCACGTCGGCCGGGCGGTCGACCGCCTACTTGACTCGCCTCACTATGGCGAACGTTGGGCTCGCTGGTGGCTCGACGCCGCGCGCTACGCCGACAGCGACGGCTACGAAAAAGACAAGTCGCGCCAAGTCTGGTTCTATCGGGATTGGGTCATCTCGGCGATCAATCGCGATCTGCCCTACGACCAGTTCGTCATCGAACAGATCGCCGGCGACCAATTGCCGAGCCCCACGCAGGAGCAATTGGTAGCGACCGGTTTTCTACGCAATTCGATGCTGAACGAGGAAGGGGGGATCGACCCTGAGCAGTTCCGCATGGAAGCCATGTTCGATCGAATGGACGCGATCGGCAAGGGGGTGCTCGGCGTCACCATTCAGTGCGCGCAGTGCCACGATCACAAGTTCGATCCCCTTTCGCAGGAAGATTATTACCGGGTGTTTGCGTTTCTCAATGATGCGCACGAGGCGAACATTGCTGTCTACACCCCCGCCGAACAACTCCGCCGCGCGGAGCTACTGCGCAAGATCGCTGAGATCGAAGGGGGCATCAAAGAGCGCTTCCCCGATTGGCAAGCGCAAATGGCCGCCTGGGAAGCCAAGGTCCAAAACGATCAGCCGGAGTGGGCCGTCGTCAAACTATTGGACGACGAGGACACCGAGGGGGGGCAGAAATATCGCCGCGTGGGCGATGGTTCGCTGGTCGCGCAAGGTTACGCCCCCACCAAGCACAGCCCCAAAATGACGGTGCGGACCGACCTGCGTCCGATCACAGGTTTCCGCCTGGAACTGCTCACCGACCCGAATCTGCCGCTGAACGGACCCGGGCGCTCGATCTACGGCACGGCGGCGCTGACGGAGTTCGGCGTGGAAGCAACGCCGCTGGCCGCGCCGGCAGAAGTAGCCGCGACCGAAGGCGCGACGGCCGCAAATCCGGCGGCGCCGGCCAAGCCCGATCTTGCGACGCGGGCGACCGTCGGAGCAGCACAACCGATCAAGATCGCCAGCGCCACCTCCGACGTGAATCCGCCCGAGACGCCGCTGCCGGCCATTTACGACGATCGCAGCAACCGCCGCCGCGTGATCGGCCCAATCGCCTTTGCCATCGACGGCAACAACGACACCGCTTGGGGGACCGACGTCGGTCCGGCGTTGCGCAACCAGCCGCGCAAGGCGGTTTTTGTTCCGGATAAACCGATCGACAACGCGGGCGGCACGGTCCTCACATTCGTGCTTTCGCAAAATCATGGCGGCTGGAATAGCGACGATAATCAGAACCACAATCTGGGCCGGTTCCGCGTTTCGATCACCAGCGCGCCGAATCCCACGGCCGACTCGCTTCCCGCGCGGGTTCGCGAGGTATTGGCCATTCCGGCCGCTCAGCGCACGCAGCGTCAGATTGCCACCCTGTTCAGCTATTGGCGAACCACTGTTCCGGATTGCCAGGAGGCGAACGCCAAGATCGACGAATTGTGGCGGAAGCACCCGGAGGGTTCGTCGCAGTTGGTTCTGCTAGAGCGCGAAACGCCGCGTGAGACGAATCTGCTGAAGCGCGGTGACTTCCTCAAGCCAGATCACAAGGTGCAGCCCGGCGTGCCGTCGTTCTTGCATCCGCTGCCTGAGAACGCTCCGCCGACGCGGTTGACGTTTGCTCGCTGGCTGGTCGACCCCCATTCGCCGACGACGGCCCGTTCGATCGTCAATCGAGTTTGGCAGTCGTACTTCGGCACAGGTTTGGTCAGCACGAGCGAAGACCTGGGGACGCAGTCCGAGGCGCCTTCGCATCCTGAGTTGCTCGATTGGCTGGCCGTCGAATTCATGGAAGATGGCTGGAGCCTGAAGCGCTTGCACAAATTGATCGTCACGTCGCAAACGTATCGGCAATCTTCGCACGTCACGCCGGAGCAGACGGCGCGCGACCCGTACAACCGGCTGTTGGGGCGCGGCTCGCGGTTGCGCGTCGACGCCGAAGCGGTCCGCGACGTCGCTTTGGCGGCCAGCGGCCTATTGGACCGACGGATCGGCGGGGCGAGCGTCTTTCCGCCGCTGCCGGAGTTCATGATCCAGCCGCCGGTCAGCTAT
>DASXPZ010000086.1:0-3296 GCA_036493275.1 Pirellulales bacterium | reverse complement strand
AGGCCTTTTGGCTGACCATCGCCCGTAAGCCTACGCCCGCTGAACAGAAGGTGGCGCGTGAGGTGATCTCGGCCGGCGCAAAGACTTCCGATACTGCCGCGCGCGAAGCGGCTTTCGCCGATCTGTTCCAGATGCTTTTCTCATCGCTCGACTTCCGCTACCGCGACTAACGTGATCCGAAAGACGATTGCCATGCCCCATGACGATGGATTCTCTCGACGCCAGTTCTTGCAAGGCGCCGCCTGCGGCTTTGGCGGGCTGGCGTGGTCGGCCCTGGCCCATCAACAGACCGCCGCCGCGACAAGCGGCGCTGAATCGGCTTCTGCCCAGCCGCGCGGTCCTCATTTTCCGCAGCGGGCTAAGCGCGTGATCTTCCTCTTCATGCAGGGGGGCGTCAGCCAGGTTGATTCGTTCGATTACAAACCGAGCCTGGCGCAACACGACGGGCAGAAGATGCCGTTCGACGACGCCCGCTTGCAGGCCAACACCGGCGCCGGAGCCTCGACGCAGCGCGTGATGGCCTCTCCCTGGAAGTTCACGCAGTATGGCGAAAGCGGTCGCTGGGTTTCGGCCCTGTTTCCTGAGATGTCTCGCCATGTCGACGATATCTGCCTGCTGCACAGCCTGCACACCGAAGGGGTCGCACATGGCCCGGCGACGTTGTTCCTGCATTGCGGCGCCACGACGCTCGTGCGGCCTTCGGTGGGATCGTGGTTGCTATACGGCCTGGGCACGGAGAACGAAAACCTGCCCGGCTTTGTGACGATCAGTCCCTCGTCGGGCAATGGGGGCGCTCGCAATTACGGCCCAGCCTTCATGCCGGCCGAGTATCAGGGGACGGCGCTCGGACGGGCCGGCGCTCCCGCGGCGCAGGCGGCCATTCGTAATCTGGCGCCACTCGGCGGAACAACTTCGGAGCAGCGCCAGCGTTTGGATCGGCTACAGCGATTGAACGAATTGCAGCGCGAGCGCTACCCGCACGACGACACGCTCGAAGCGGCCGTGCGCTCGTACGAACTGGCGTGGCGGATGCAGAGCGTGGCGCCGCAAGTGCTCGACATCGAGCGAGAAACCGCCGACACGCTCGAGCGCTACGGCATCGGCCACAAGGCGACCGACAACTTCGGCAGGCAGTGCCTATTGGCCCGCCGGCTCTGCGAGGCGGGCGTGCGCTATGTGCAAGTCACCTACGGCGACAACACCGCCAACCCGGCCTGGGACCAGCATTCGAACTTGCCGAAGCACGCCGACCACGCGCGGGCGGTCGACCGGCCGATCGGCGCGCTCTTAGAAGATCTCAAGCGGCGCGGCCTTCTCGAAGACACCATCGTTTGGTGGGGAGGCGAGTTCGGCCGAACCCCTTACGCGCAAAACAATGGCACCGGCCGGGACCACAATCCAGGTGGATTTACGGTCTGGCTGGCCGGCGGCGGATTCAAGCCAGGCGTGGCCTACGGCGCAACCGACGAATTCGGCCATCGCGCCGTCGAAGGCCGCGCCCACATGCACGATCTGCACGCGACGATCCTGCATCAACTCGGCCTCGATCATGAGCGGCTGACTTACCGCTACGCCGGCCGAGATTTCCGCCTGACCGACGTCGCCGGCCGCGTTGTGGGCGAAGTAATCGACGATTGACGAAGGGAATGCGAGTCCGCGTTTCGAAGTCGAATCCAGGTGCGAAAGAGGTCCGGCGCCAGAGACTGCCCTACTGACAGAAGGGAATGATGGAAGGCCGCTTTCAGTACAGTATCGCGTCGCTACTGACATCTACGGCCTTTTGCGCCATTGCGCTCGGAGGAATTCTTGGAGGCTTTGGGTTCGTCCGCCTCAGTCACGGGGGGAACTGATGCATGGGAACTCGTCAGCATAATGCGATACCTTAGTCCATTCTGGATTCCGATTGCCGCGAGCGCCTTCGTGGTCGGTCGTAGACAGGTCACTCTGAGAATTGCCATTGCCTTTGGAATCATTGAAGGAATCGCGGTTTTCTCAACGTTTTGGATCGACAATCACCGTTTTTGATCTGCCAATTTCGTTATCGTAGGCGGCGCAGTTCCGACATATTCGCACGGACCCAAACATCTCTAAATCAGGATTCGCCATGCCCAGGCTTTCGCATTCTCATTTTTGTTTGATCGTCCTTCTCGCTGCGGCAACTCTGGCGCTCGGGGCGGGGCCTCGCAAGCCAACTCCTTACAAGCCGCCGGACGAAATCGAATATCGCACGGCGAACATCCAGAGCGAGGGGACGCGGCTCTCGGCCGAGATCTTCGCCCCCAAAACGCGAAAGACCAACAAACTGCCGACGATTATTCTTTCGCACGGCTGGGGCGGCCAGGCGTCATTGCTCCGAGCGGACGCCGAGGCCTTTGCCAAGGCCGGCTACCTGGCCGTGACGTTCGATTACCGCGGCTGGGGCGCAAGCGATGGCCGGCTGATTCCCACTGGCGACGTCCCGGAGAGCGACGGCAAGCAGCCCGTGCAAGTGACGGCGCGCGAGCTACGCGAAGTGGTCGATCCGCTCGATCAGACGACCGATCTGTTGAACGTCATCCACTGGGTCCACGGCGAGTCCCTCTGCGATACCTCGCGCATCGGGCTGTGGGGGACGAGCTACTCGGGAGGACATGTGGTCTACGCGGCCGCGGTCGATCATCGCGTCAAGGCGATCGTCAGCCAGGTACCGGCCCTCGACTCGCGCTGGGTGACTGCCAGTGAAGCCGAACAAAAGAAGACGCTCGAGGACGCCACGCGTCGCGCCCGCGGCGAGTTGGGCTATCCGCCGCCGGGCGTGAAGGAAGTGGGAAACCTCAAGGGAGCGCCGATTCGCGAAAAAATGCTCCGCTACGCGCCGGTCGACATGGCGGACCAGGCGCCCGGCTGTGCGATGCTGTTTATCATCGCCGAAAAAGAAGAACTGTTCGACAACCGCGATCATGCCATCAAAGCCCACGAACGGGCCAAGGGCCCGAAGAAGCTGATCACGGTCCCCGGCATCACGCACTATGGCGTCTACCTGCAAGCGCATAAGACTTGCCAGGACGCGGCGATTCGCTGGTTCGATGAGGAGCTGAAGAAATAGCCGAGGCTCCGAAAATGATAACCCGAGCCGCCGGCGCCAACCCGGTCTAACGTTCAATTCGCAGCTTCGGCAAAAATCGCAACAATTCTTGCCCGGCTTCGGTCGCGGCGGGGGTCCCCTTGATTGTTAATTCTTCCAATTGCTTCAGGCCGCGCAAGTGTTGCAAGTCGGCGGCCGTCACCTTGGTGTTGGCGAGGTGAAGCACGCGCAG
>DASXPZ010000085.1:0-3931 GCA_036493275.1 Pirellulales bacterium | reverse complement strand
GGTTGTTGCTCCGGTTCGAGGACTGCAAGCTGGTCGCGCTGACGTCGAACGCACCGCCCCGCACGCCCCGAGACGAACCGATTAAGGCTTCATTCCACTCAAAGACATTGCCGGCCATGTCGGACGTGCCGTAGAAGCCCTGGCTCAATGGCCCGGCGCTGCCGACCGTCGTGACGTTGCCGGTCTGGCCGTTCCAAACCGCGCCATTAAGGTAGTTGGCGAACGGTGGCGATACGGTGTTGTTGATGTTGCCCACACTGTCGGCCGTGGCGACCGTGGGCGCCGAATTGCTCTTCGTGGGATAGAGCCAGTAATTATCCACGTCGCCCCCTTGCGCGGCAGGCTGATAATAGGCCGCCTTGTACCACTCGCTCTCGCTGGTCAGGAACCACGTGGCGCCCGGCTCACGCGTGATGCTCAGGCCGTTAGAGGGCGTGGCCGTGTTGCCCAAGATGGTGTACGCGCCCGTTTCGGTGCTGCCGGTTCCTTGCCCGTTATTGAGCCAGTTGGCAAAGCGGATCGAGTCGTACCAACTCACGAAGTTCACCGGCTTGTCGGCCATGTTCGTCTTGGGCGCATAGGTAAAGCCACCGCTGACGCCGCTTTGCGCGATGCCACCACGCGCGTTGCTCCCCATGTTCACGTTGTAGAGTCCCAGCGGATCGCTGGCGGCTTTGGCGTTGAGGAAGTCGGCGTACTGCGCGTTGGTCACCTCGGTCGTGCCGATGCTGTAAGCGTAGCTGACGCCGCCATACAGATTGCCGGTCAGCGGGTCGTTGCCATTGCTGACGTTGCCGACGGGGACCGTGGGAATCGTGGTGGCGAAGGCCGCCACCGGCGCGCAGAGACAAATTGCGCAGAAGATAAGCGAAGCGAAGGTGCGATTCATTAGCGGACTCCCAAGCTGAAGTCAGTGTTATCGGTTTAGAAACACGCAAAGAAAAAGGACGCTCTCGTTCCACCGGCAATTGATGGAGCGCGAGCGCCCTGTTTCTTGGTCGAGTCGCGTTGTGGTGGTCACTAGCGTTCTCCTGCTCAGGCGCTCCGGGCACGTTGTGCCCAGCGTCGCATCAAAACAAAAAAGGCACCGGCGGCTTCTCCCGCCGGGCATGACTATCGTCAACCCAAGCTGGAAGAAGGCACCGATGCCTTCTGGCAAGTCAGATAAAAAATAGAGATGTCTGAAAATCGCTGCCGTCGATTCGGCTGAGCGCTGTCGTGGCCCTCGGGCTAACTGGGGAGCGTAAGTCCAGGGCAAGTGTGGTCGTTCGCCCGCCTGTCGTCAAGCAATCCCCCCTCCACGCCGGGGAATTCGCCGAATAGTGGCAAAACCGGTTTTGGGGTCGCGCGACAGGATTTGAATTCAGTGCCGCAAATGGTTCGTTTTTCGACGTTGGCTCCAGGCCTAGACCAACCTCGGCTAACTCCTTAACCGGCAGACCCAAATTGCCGTCTCGCAAATCAAAACCCTGTAAAGCCGTTCGGGCTGTCGGTGTTTGGGAACGTAGCGC
This sequence comes from Pirellulales bacterium, assembly GCA_036493275.1. Taxonomy (GTDB): domain Bacteria; phylum Planctomycetota; class Planctomycetia; order Pirellulales; family JACPPG01; genus JACPPG01. Next base: position 2,420 of record DASXPZ010000085.1, on the reverse strand, counting down.
GTAGTCGGCTAGCGACCTTGACCAGCGGTGGTGAATCGAGAGCCGAGGCCTGCGCGGCTTGGGTGGCGGCGGACTGTTTGGAGTGGGGCGAGGGATCTGCATTGGCTGGCCGGCCGCCCCGGAGGTCCCCCCACGGCTGCGAAGCCCCAATGCGAAATCCCACTCGCGGAATTCTCGGCTCAAAACCTTTACGCCAGCCGCGTATCGATTTGAAATGCCACTCACATCGCTAGCGATCGCGCTTATTAACTGGCGGGTCGAACTTTTCAATCATAAAGCTCTCTAGTGCCGATGCGAGCCACCAATGCTCGTCTGGAAAAGCAATTACCCAGACGCCGGGTTTATTGTCCTTGATCCATTGCGCGGCGTCCGGAAAAGGCTCAGATTCGCCGTCCCTTTTCCATCGGCCAAATGGAGCCGCAATTCGTGAACCGATGTGCCGCGATCCCTTGCCAACATAGAGTATTTTGCCCGAGTCATCCGCAAAGACGTAGCAGCCAGCATTGTCGGAATGAGGATATTGCGGCTCGTCACCACGCCTTTCGACAAAGTCATAACGGTAATGTGGACCGTCGATGGCAAGTCGCACAGCGGGATAGCCAATCGCGCCGCAGAACTCACTGACTGCCTCCGCGAGTTTCTGGCGAATGTCTGTTCGCGCGACCGGCATCGGTTCTGACATTTCACAGTTCCTAGTTTGGTGTTACTTGCCAGCCGAGTTGTTCGGCGGCTTCGATTGCTAGCTCAGGGTGGGCTACGATCAGGCGTTGCATCTGGTCGCGAAATGCTCGTTCCAAGTCGTCGTCGGTCAAGTCCTCAAGGTCTGGGACGGAGGCGCTGCACAGTTCGACCAGATGCGCGACCGCGCGGAAGAAATCGAGAGCACGCTTGCCGCCGGGCCGGCTGTCGCAGGCCCATTTGCCTTGGGCTACCCAGGCGCTGGCGAATCCGACGAGACCGCCGAATTGCTGGGTCATCGCCTGGCAGAGAAGCTCGGCAGTATCGCGGCGTGGGGCGCGCTTCAGCGCATTTGCGAACTTGCCGATTTGGGCGTGGTCTCGCTGGACCCGCCGCGCGGCGCGACGCTCGCGTTCGGCTGCGTTGTGACAAGCGCGGCACTGGCCGAGGCGAGTGTCTCGACCCGCGAACCGCAGTCGAAACTCAGCCGCAGGTTGGACCGTGAGGCAAGATTCGCACAGCCGCAATTCTTCGTCGGCTACAAGCATCGACTTGGCCCCGTTTGCTAGTCGGCTGAAACCGGAGGGCGTAGGTTCCCAAATTTGAACGGTCGAAAGCGCGCCGCGCAATCTGCGACGGCGTTTGATTTTAGGCCGATTACCGAATGTTTGGAACCACTTTTGGGCGCCACGCTGGGAAACGCCAGGTTGATCGACCGCTAATGTTTCGACAGGAGGCGACGAGCAACGCCGAGAGGCGCCATTCTCGAAACACCCATGAGAGAGGAAACGCTTAAAGGAAAGAACGGTTATTGCCCATCCCCTGGATTGACTGAACGGTAGGAAGCCAAATCAGAATTCACCACAGCCCGAAATAGCGGCGCTCGACCGCAACTTATTTCGCGTACGTCATCTCCAAGGCCAAGTCTCGATAGGCGCCTCGGGTTGCTTCGATGATGGGCTCGGCGACGGACGGAAATGTGGAAAGCATGTAGGCGAAGTCCTCCTCGGTCACTCCGTACAAGTGCGCGAACGCCGCATCGAGTTCCGCACGGAGTTCCATTCGCTCCATTTTTGAATGCCTTCGCCTTCTGCGCCTGAGAATTCACACGCCTGGGCCAATGGCTTCATGTCGTCGGCCGTGCAGGAGAGTTTCAGCACGCGCTCGCTGATCCAGTGTTCGAGGGTTTCTCGTTTCGACCAGCGGCACTTCTCGGCATAGGTGTCCGGGGGAAGCGTTGGAAGTTGCTCGACGATAAAGAAGTTGAGCGTAATACCCCCAATCTTCTGGCGCGTCGCGTAGTCGAAAACAAAAGAATTGAGATTAGCGAGCAAGCAAGCCTCAAGGCGAGCGCTGTTGTCGTTGAGCAACAGGACGAACTTATTCGTAACGGCAGACCGAGGAATGAATGACGCAATCATCGTGCGCTCGTTCGTCGGGCTCGTAATGTCCTTAAAGCCCATGAACCAAGATTTATTCCCGGGCTGTGCGTCAAGCACGTGTTCCACTGCCGCTTCGTCTACCCACCATCGGGGGAAAACGGCGAATTCCGGATTCTGATGCTGGACCAAAGAGGTTTCAGCTTTTTGCCCCTGCCGGACCCAATTCGTGTCGTCTACCAGCACGCTCGCGGCCCGGTGATCGAAGGCTTGCACCATCTTGGCCTCGTACAGCGGCAAGGCACGCTTTTTCGCCTTGGTGTAGACGTTGCCTTCGAGCTTGTACCCCTTCTTCTCCCAGAC
>DASXPZ010000084.1:0-12426 GCA_036493275.1 Pirellulales bacterium | reverse complement strand
GGTTGCGACCGTGCGTTTGTCCATCCGGCGTGTCGTCGGACACCAGCACCGCGCCCTCCTTGGCGACGCCGTCAGAACCGCGGGCATATCGGATGTCGCCGCCCAGCCAGGTCGTCTCGGCGCCCCAATAGACGTCGTGATCGGGCTCCCAGGTGTCTTCGCGACCGCCGCCGAAACCGAAGGTCTTGAAGCCCATACTTTCGAGGGCGACGTTGCCCGCCAGGATCATCAGGTCGGCCCAGGAAATTTTGCGACCATACTTCTGCTTGATCGGCCACAGAAGCCTGCGCGCCTTGTCGAGGCTGACGTTGTCTGGCCAACTGTTGAGCGCCGCGAAGCGCTGCTGGCCCCTCCCCCCGCCGCCACGGCCGTCCCCGATGCGGTAGGTGCCGGCGCCGTGCCACGACATACGAATGAACAACGGGCCGTAGTGCCCGAAGTCCGCCGGCCACCAGTCCTGCGAGTCGGTCATCAGCGCCGCGAGATCTTTCTTCACCGCCGCCAGATCGAGGCTCTTGAATTCTTTTGCGTAATTGAAGTCCGGCTCCATCGGATTGGACTTCGTGGAATGCTGGCTCAGGAACTCGAGCCTCAACTCTTTCGGCCACCAGTCACGGATCGTCGTGCCGCCGCCGGCGGTGTGGTGAAAGGGGCATTGGGTTTCGGCTGACATCGGTTTTCTCCTTTAGCGACGTAAATTGTGGAGCAGCGCTATGTTTCTAAGGAATCGTGATTTACTGGACAATCCAGGTTCGGTCGAGCTCGCACACCGGCGGGCACCAGCGATGACCTTGCGTGTTCATCTATTCTTCCGTCCACGCTTGACTGGCTCGGATGTTCCGAATCGTACCGCCAGCCGCCCGACGCGGCAATCTACGCACGCTAGAATCGTGGAGAATGGAAGGGATCAACGCAGGCGGCGCTTCGGTCCGACACACCGATTTCCGTTGCCTCGATCGATGTGACGCTGCGCGGAGCGGGATTGCCGCCCAGATTAGGAGCGATTGCAACGGCCTGGGCGCGCCATTAGATTGCCAGACAATCTGACGGCTTTTTTGAGGGGGTTGTCCTTGCGCCGGCGGCTTCTCTCTCGCCGGCGTCGCTCATTAGAAAGTACGCGCGCGATGAAGATTGCCATCACCGACTACAGTTTTCCCACGCTCGACATCGAGGAAGCGATCCTCCGCCCGTTAGGGCATGAGCTGGTGGCCTGGAAAGAAAAGCGAGCCGCGGCCGAACTGCCGCACTTGGTCGCCGACGCCGACGCGGTGATCACGCAGTTCGCGCCGGTCAGCGCCGACGTCATCGCCAGCATGACCCGCGCGAAAGTCATCGTCCGCTATGGCATCGGGGTCGACAATGTCGACCTGGCCGCCGCCCGGCAGCGCGGCATTCCGGTTTGCAACGTGCCGGACTACTGCATCGACGAAGTGGCCGATCAGACGCTTGCCTTCTTGTTGGCTCTCACGCGGCAGGTGGCGCCGAACTGGCTGCTCATTCGCGAAGGCGGTTGGGGACTGGCCACGCCGCTCGAACAGATGCGAGCGCTGCGAGATCTCACCGTCGGCGTGGTCGGCTTCGGACGGATCGGTCGCGAAGTCGTTGCGCGGTTGCGGGCCTTCAAATGCCAGGTGCTGGTGCACGATCCGGTCGTCAACCCCATCGACGTCAAGAACGCCGGCGGCAATGCGGTGGCGCTCGGCGAACTGCTCTCGCAAAGCGACGCGATCACGCTCCACTGTCCTTCGACCAGCGAAACTCGCGGCATGATCAATCGCGAGTCGCTGGCGCTCGTCCGGCCGGGCCTGATTTTGATCAACGTTGCGCGCGGCGATCTCGTTGATTCCGCAGCGCTCACCGCGGCGCTACAAACCGGCCACGTCTCGGCCGCCGCCTTGGACGTCTTCGCCCCCGAGCCGATCCCGGTCGAACATCCGATTCGCAAACTGAACAATGTGATCCTCGCCTCGCACATTGCCTCGTGCAGCGCGCCAGCCGTGCGCAAACTGAGAGAGACCGCAGCCAACCTGGCGGCCACCGCGCTGCGCGGCGAGCGGCTGCCGAACGTCGTCAACGGCGTCACGAGCTGAGGCTGAGGCCGCGGGCTCTCCGAGAATCTGTCCGTGACTTTCATCGACCGCGACGATCTCGTCATCTTCAGATCGGCCAGCCGCAACCATTTCGGCGCCAGAGTCGCGCGCAACCAGTATTCCTGGAAAGGCGCCTGGCAGTTTCGATCAATTGGTTGCGGGAACACTGTAGCCCGAGCAATCCGCGCGTGAGATTCGCGACGACTGCCCGCAGATTGCATTTAATCGCTCTCCCACCTATGCTCGGAGCGACAGACAGGGCCTCGAACCCCAGTCAACCGCATGTTGCAGCGACGTCAGGCAAGGAGACGGCTCATGAAGTCCATAGTTCGCAACTTTCTTTTCGTTTCGTTATTGCTTGAGTGCCTCGGCTCTCCGGCACAAGCAGTTGATATTTGGGAGAAAATCGACAATTCAAACGCCAGTTTGTACGACACTAGCTCAGGCTCGCCAATCGAAATCAGTTCCATTGCGATCGACTCGCCGTTGCATGGCGCCAATGGCTTGCCTTCGATCCCAGTCCACGTAATGGTTGCGGACACCACAGTCGATAATTCCTCCCTCACTTTCGGAGTCTTCTACGACGGGCTTGCCGGCGACTTGCCCTCCAGCGGCTCGATTGATCTTCGTTTTCAATTCATTCCGCCGAATGGGTTACCGTCAGCGGGAATCATGCTCAGCAAATTGGAATCGAGCGGTACGTTTCCGGGCGCGGACTTTGGGGCGTCGGGCCTTTTGATTGCACAATGGGCGGGCACGCATCACTTCGCGATGAGCACCAAGGGAGCGGGCGCCAGGATGTTTACCAGCGTGAGTCCTAGCTACGATGGAACGAGTAGCTTCTTTGACATCCTTGCAGACCTTGCGTTGCCCAGCGGCAATTCCGATGAATTGACGCAACCATTGTTCAGTGTGACACTGAGTAGCCAAAGCGTTCCCGAACCATCAACCATCGCGCTGGCGATATTGGGTTTGCTTGGAGTCGCTGGTTGGCAAGGACGGCCACGTCAGTCCTCGCCTGCCAAACTCTGAGATAGTTTGGGGTCGACAATTCAGTTGATACTGAAAACAGGCGGTTTATTCGGACTTCCCACAAAATCGAATGGAATTCTGGGACGACAATTTGTCTTATGACCCAAGCTCAGCGATCGGGCCCAAGAGCGCGTCCGATTGCAAACTGGACGCGATGGCCGAGCTCGCTGAATCATCGTAAGGCCTAGGCCAAGGTCTCTGCGCACCCCGACTTTCTTGCGCCGCGACTTTTTCGATCTCTCGCGCACGCGGCGTAGCGCCGCCTTCCATCGTTTTCGCGAGGCGAATCAGTCATTTCCCACAAAGTGGTCGCTACGCGGCGGCGACGGCCGATGCTGCCTGGCGCTGTCAGTGTCCTGCGGAATTTGCGGATCCAGGTCTCCACCGGTGGGCTATGTTTCATAAGCCCCAGTTGTTTTAGGAGGATGTCTGCGATGCACGACTGCGAGCGCGATCCCTCGATTCAAAACGCAATCGAGCCCTCGACCCTCACCACCGGCGATGGCGCCACGCGCCGAAGTTTCGTCGCCTCCACGGTCGGAGCCGTCGGCTCGTTTCTCGTTGGAGGCGCGGCGCTGCCAAACGTCGGCAAAGCCGCCGAACCGACGGCGACTCGCGCTGCGCTCGATTGGGGGGCGCTGCGCCGTCGAATCAAGGGAGAAGTGGTCACCGCGGACGCTTCCGACTTTGCCGCGGCGCGAAGCGCCCTGGTCTGGAACAAGATCAAGCCCGACCGCTCGCCCGATGCGATCGTACGAGTCAAGAATGAACAAGACGTCGTCGAGGCCGTCAATTTTGCGCGTGAGAACGGACTGAAGGTCGTGTGCCGCGGCGGCGGTCACACCTGGTGCGGCCTGGCCGTGCGCCAGGGCGGGATCACTATCGATCTCTCGGCGCTCAATGAATCGAGCATTGACGAGCCATGTCGAACCGCCGTCATCCAGCCCGTGATCAGCAACCGCGAGCTGGCCCGCCGGTTGGGCGAACATGGTTTGGCCTTTCCGATCGGTCACTGTCCCACGGTCAAAGCCGGCGGCTATCTCTTGAACGGCGGCATGTCTTGGAACATGAGTCACTGGGGACCAGCCTGTTTGAGCGTCGAGGCCGTGGAATTCGTCACCGCCGACGGCCGGCTGATCAAAGCCAGCGCCACCGAACACCAGGATCTGTTTTGGGCGGCCCGAGGATGTGGACCAGGCATGTTTGCCGTGGCGACACGTTTTCATTTGAAGTGTTATCCTTTGCCCAAGGCAATCGCCGCGAGCAACTATTATTTTTCGCTGTACGATCTGAAGGCAGCCGTCGATGAAGTCGTAACCGCGGGACGGAAGATGCCCAACACGGTCGAGTTGTCGATCTTCTTGATTAAAGCGCCTGCCGAACTGGCCGAGGGCTGCCGGGACCGCAACGGCAAGGTGTGCATGGTCTCGGCCGTGGCCTTCGGGATGACGAAGGAAGAGTCCAAAGCGGCGCTCGCGCCGCTCGACGAGTGCGCCGTGGTGAAAAAAGCGCTTGCCCGCGGTTTCAACCAACCTTCCAGTTTCGAACAATTGGCGATCGCTTCCGGGCAAACCTGGCCGGAAAACCATCGCAACCTTTGCGAGAACCAGTGCTCCAAGGCCAGGCCTTCCGACATCTTGATGGCCTTGCGCGATCAATTCGTGAACGCGCCGTCCGAAAAATCAGTGATTGTCTTCTGCCAGAGCACCGGCTCCAAGAATCTGCTCGTGCCTCATCCCGAGGTTGCGCTTTCGATGGACGCCACCTCCTACGGCGGTTCGTGGGCCATCTGGGAGAACGAAGCAGACGATGCCGCCAACCGGAAGTGGCAGGATGAAGTGGTCGCGATCATGAAACCCTTCACCAGCCAACACTACATCGGCGAGACCGACATCGTGCAGGATCCGTCGCGGGTCGAGGAGTCCTACACGGCTGCGAAGTGGAAGCGGCTGGAAGCATTCCGCGCCAAGTACGACCCCCAGGGCGTTTTCTTCGGCTTTCTCGGCGGCACAGGCAAAGCCTGAAGCGCAAAGCCAACCATAGCTGCCTGCGAAACGCGGCATGCGGCGGCGTCCATTTCGCGGCGAAATGGCCTCCAAACGCCGGCTGCGGGCGGTCAATCGGGCTTAGTTTCCATGAGCCGGCACGCCTTTCAAAAAATCCAAAAAGGCGCCGTAACATTTTTTGCCTGGCTACGCCTTCTATTGGTAGAGCCCGAACGGCTCTCTCTCTGACGACATGATCCGACCCAACCACGAGAAAGAGACGGTGTGCTATGTCATTACTATCCAAGAGCTTGCGTTTCGCTTTGATGGCCCTGCTGGTAGGCGTTTGCGTCGCCGAGACCGCGACGGCCCGCGAGAAGGGCGGCCGTCGCAGCAAAAAATCATCCGGCGGCTATTCAAGCAACAGCTACAATCCGCAGCCGACGCCGGCTACTAAGCCCACTCCGACCCCGACGGGGATTCTGTCGAATCCAGTCACAACGAACACAGGCAGCGTCGACCTGGTGCTGGAAGATCTGAAAAAGAGCGCCGAGGCAACACCGGTTGCCGGTCCTGCATACGTGGTCCGCTTCCGCAACCAGGGAACGCTGCCGGCCGGAAAGTTTGCGGTCCTGGTCGCCGTCTCGGTCGATGGCAAGCTAACCCTGGACGCGCCGCGTGGCGCGATCGAAATACCGGCGCTCGGCCCAGGCGAATCTCGCGAAGTCATCCTTCGCTTGCCAGCGACGTCCATGAAGCCGAACGCGGCCGGACAATCGTTCCACCACCTGGTCGTAATGATCGACCCACTCGACTCAGTGCGAGAGCTGGACGAATCGAACAACACAGCCGTCGTCGACGCGATCTAACAAGAGGCTTGCGGGTTGCATGAGACGATTATCAACCCAAGCGAAAACTGAGAGAAACAGCAGCCCACCTGGAAACCACATCGCTCCGTAACGGCGATTGCCGAATGTGTTCAATGGGGTTCCGAGCTGAGGCTTGGTTGCCGTGGAAGCGCTTCGGTCGATGTGACCGACGCAGGGCAAAGTTGTAGTGGCCTATTCTTCGGTCCCCACGTACTGCTAACGAGCAGCAACACCGCTCGTCCCAGGCAATTAATCGCGCCATCGGCTAAGATGGAACGATGAGCCAGGGAACATTCGGCGACACCCATAACAGGCCACGATTGTGGAAGTCTATGAATGGCTAATACGACGAGTGCCAAAGCCGCCTTCGCGCTTTCGATTGCAGCATTTTGCGTCGCTCTGCTAGTTTTAGGCGCGGGAGCATTGTGGCTGTACACCTTACCCGAAAATGCAGGGGGCGGCGAAGGCGGTTTTGTAATAATCGGCCAATTGCTGTTGCTGGAACTTATATTTTGCGTCCTGACGTTCGTCAGCTTTCTATCAGCCGCATTTGCCGCGATCGTACTTCGAAAAGCCCGGTGGCTTTTGTTCGCCATTGCGCCTTTTGCTGCACTAGCTATTTGGCTGTCATTCTTTATCAAAGCTCAAAGGACAGTAGATTTGTATGGTCCCAGCGACGTCCCTGCGCTAATCCAGTCTCTGTCGAGCGATAAAAAACGCGAAACTAGCATCACCGTGCTCGCCCACCTTGGCAATGCGGCAGCGCGAGCGGTTGGAGACGCCTTGCATCACGGAGACAAGAACATCCGCTTAGGATCCGCCCAGACGCTTCGGGACATGTGTGATCGTGCCAGGGCGGCGATCCCGCAGCTCGTTGAGGCGACGCACGACATAGATTGGGAAGTGCGGGCCATGGTGGCCGAGGCGCTGGGGCACATCCGGCCAAATGCTGAAGAAGTGGAGACGGTGGTTCCCGCAATCTGCGAATTACTACGTGACAAAGATTCTCGTGTCCGCTTCCACGCCGCGGTAGCGCTGAGCTGGCTTGCGATGGAAAACTATGTGGCCGCTGAGGCGGCGGTACCAGACCTTGCTTCAGCGCTGCGAGACGAAGACGGCTACGTTCGTCAGTACGCCGCTCAGACTCTCGCTACAATCGGCGAAGCCGCAAAGCCCGCTGTGCCGGCATTGTTCGCGGTTCAGGAAACCGAAGGTCTGTACGCGCAAATCTACGCCGCATCAGCGCTATGGAAGGCAAGCGGCGATACCGAAATTCCTATTGCCCGTCTCCGTAAACTTTCAGTTCACAATGACGAATATGTGCGTCGAGAGGCAATCAAGGTTCTTGGTGAGATCCTCGCCAAAGAGGAAAAATAAACGAACGTGTTATTGACGCCCGTGTCATGCATTGAAGGAATCCGGATTTCGCTACTTCGGTCCGACACACCGACGCAGACCCTCCTTCGACATGCGCGCCAAATTGCAACGCGAAAACATCCCCCACTCAAACCAACCCCCGGATCGCCTCTCCGCGATAAATCGCGTACGGCCGGCCCGTCGTGTCGTGGAACTCGCGATCGCGGCCCACTCCCAACTGGCCGAGGATCGTCGCCGCCAGGTCCGCCGGGGTGTAGGCTTCGGTGATCGGCTGGCCTCCTTGTTTGTCCGTCGCGCCGATCACTCGGCCCGGTTCGATGCCGCCGCCGGCGAAGAAGCAGGGGAAGACGTCGCCCCAATGGTGCCGGCCTGGCGTGAAGATTTCGCCCGAGGCGTTTTTGCCGCCGACGGCGATCGGCGAGACGCGCGGCGTGCGGCCCATCTCGCCGCACATCACGACCAGCGTTTCGTCCAACAATCCGCGGGCCGAAAGATCATCGAGAAAACCGCTCAGGCAATGATCGATCGACGGCAGCAGCCTGGCCTTGAGATCGCGGAAGGCGTTCTGATGCGTGTCCCAGCCGCGCAGGTTGACCTGCACCATCCGCACGCCCGCCTCGACCAGCCGCCGCGCGACGAGAAACGCCTGCCCCCATTCTTCGCGGCCGTACAGATCGCGCGTGGCGTCGGTTTCGTGCGTCAGGTCGAACGGATTCTGTTCGCCGGGGCGCGTGGTGAGCAGCAAGCGCAGCGCTTGCTCGCGATGCGCGTCGAAGGCGACGAACGCTTCGCGCGTGTCGCCGGCGTCGAGGCCGCGCCGCAGCCGCTCGAGTTGCGCGAGCAATTCCACGCGGTTCGATAATTGCGGAATCGAAATCCCGCACTGCGAACCCAACTCCGGCAAATGAAAATCGGGGTTGCGACAACTGCTGTTATCCCACCAGGCGTTTTTGCCGGGGCCAGCGGCGCGGGCCGGATCGTTCGGGTCGTCGTGGCTGAAGCAGTTCGGGCAACTGCCGGCCGGATCTTTCGCATGGCACGGCGGCGCCAGATCAACGCCCCAGCGCGAATACGTCGGACCGAGCAAACCGGGCTCGCGACCGGGATAACTCATGTTGTTCGCGCGCGGGATCTCGACGACTGCCGGCAACCCGCACTCGGGCGCCGGCGGAACGGCGTACGCAATCAGCGAACCGATCGATGGCCACGCGATCCGGCCTGGCCGCTGGGCGATAATGCTGGCGTTGGTGTCGCCGACGGGCAACTCCGTCGTGCCGGTGTGCAATAGATAATGGCAACTGCTGTGTTCGTTGCGGATGGCGCGATCGGCCACGTGATGCATGCTGCGGACGAGCGAAAAGCGATTAGCCCGCGCGGCCAGCTTCGGCAGATACTCGCAAAAGCGCACGCCCGGCAGCGCGGTGGCGATCGTTCCGTACTCGCCGCGAATTTCGGCTGGCGCGTCTGGCTTGGGATCGAACGTTTCGTGCTGCGAGGGTCCGCCCGATTGAAAGATGAATACGACCGACTTGGCTCGGCCTGCGGCGCCGGCGACGACCGGGGCCGCTTGCGCTTCGAGTCGCAGCAAGTCCGCCGGTCCGAGGCCCAACAGGCCGACGCCGCCCAATTGCAGCAGCCCGCGGCGGGCGATACGCGGATGATCAGCCGGTTGGCAGCCGACATGGCGCATGGCGGATCTCCTGGCGGTGGACGGTTCGAGCGAGATTTTCGGCGAGCCGGCATTCTAGCTTAACGGAGCGGCGCGTGTACCATAGTTTTTGAGCAACCCGAAGGGCGCTGCGAACCATCGTAGACGTAGCAGCCGCTCGAATTGGGCCAGGGCAAAGAGGATTCGATCTTATGCGCCGAGCGGACTTGTCGACGAGGCGAACCCAATGCCACTGGCGTGCGCGCTCGCGCACGACGACTGGCGTCTGCTCCGTGGCGGCTTGGCTGTTGGCTCCGGCCCTGTGCTCGCCGAGCGTTACTGGGGCCGAGGTCAACTTGCGCACGGTCGCCGCGGCCGGCGAGCAGACGATGGCCCGGCTGAAGACCGATCCCGTGCGCTGGATGTCGGAATTCACGTTCGGCCCGGAGGCGAAGTTGCAGGTCGAGCTGCGTTACGCCGGGCCGATCATGCGGGCCGAATTCTCGACGCTGCGCAAGGCGCGTCACGATCGGCTGCTGACGATCATCTCGCGCGACGGCTTCTGGTACGTTGACGAAGGGGGGCGCAGAGGGAAGTATCGTCCTTACGAGGCGCCGTTCGTCACGCCGCTGGTTTATCCTCTCTTGCAGCGAGCGCAAATATCTTGCCTGACGCCCGAGATGGCCGCCGCCTACGAAGGCCCGGCGCGCGAAAACTTGGGACGCGTGGCGCTGCATTCGCCGCTGCCGGAGAGCAAACGAGCGAGCATGGCCCACGCCGCCGAATATCTGGAAACGCTACCGGAAGAAAACTTCGACACGTCTGGGCGAGAAAGACTGGCCCTGCTGATCACTGCGCTCAAGTCGCAAGAGGATGACAAGCTCGACATCGAAGTCGACGTGGCCAGCGGCATCGTCACGCGCGTCGAGACGCCCAAGCTGCCGCTCCGGATCGAAGGCTTCAAGTGGGGCGAGAGCGACGACCCCGCCTGGTCGCAAGTGGTCGATAGCGAGTACACCGACAACACCGAAGCGGCGCTGTCCGACGACAACAAAAGCGATATCGCCATGTTATGCCATCAGCATGGCTGGAAGCTCGGCGAGCCGGCGCGCGAGGGCGACGTCACTTTGGTGAATATCAAAACCGGCGCGGCGTGGCGCGCGCCGTTCCCGGGAGGGCCCGGCCTGCCCGGCTGCTTCTCGAAAGATCGCCACAAGATTTACATGACCGGGCCGAGCGCGCACGAAGGGACGCTCGGTTTGTACGAAATCGACTTGAAGAGCGGCGCGGTGAAGCCGATCGCCGAAGAATTGTGGAGCGCCGGCGCCAGTTTGTTGGCCTATGACGTCTCGCCCGACGGTCGCCGGTTGGCGGCGCTGCGCGTCTGGCCGGGATTGGGCGCCGCGACGACCGTCGAGGTGGTGGATCTGGAGAGCGGCGAACATCGGACGATCGGCGAGCCGATCGACACGCCGGTCTTGAGCTGGCTCCCTGGCGGCGAGGCGCTGCTGGTGGTCGACAGAAACTATCGAACCGATCCGGCAGCCGAGGCCGATCCGATGATTTTTCGATTGACGCTCGATGGCGAGCGGCACTCGCTGCTGCACGGCGCACGCGCCTGGACGCTGGGCGACCAATCGAGAATCTTGTTCGAGACGCCGCGCGCGGCCCGCCGCTGGCAAACGTGCGACTTGCAAGGCAAGGACGAAAAGCCGATTGGCGACGGCCTCGCGCGGTTCGACAATCCCAGTCCTTCGCCCGACGGCAAGAAGATCTTGATGATGCTGCCTCCTTCGCGAGTGCAGCCAGCGGCGGTGGTCCATCTGATCGATGCAACCACTGGGCGCGACGGTAAGCTACGCTTGAACGCAGGCCGCTGGACGAATCCCAAGTGGTGATGGGCAGGCTGTGCGGCTCGCCTGCGTTCTCGCCAGTTTCGCTTGCGTCATTCGCGCGCGAGTGTCATCTTGTCGATGGAGCGCGAACCACCAACGTCCCCATCGCAGGGAGTCGTTCGATGAAGGCCGAATTGACGCCGAACATTGCCAGCGCGGAATTCAAAGCCGACCCGTTTCCATTTTACGCGCGCTTGCGGGCCGAAGAGCCGGTTTCGCGCGTCAGGCTTCCCGAAGGGCAAGAGGCCTGGCTCATCACGCGCTACGACGACGTGGCCATGGCGCTCAAAGACGAACGTTTTGCCAAGGACCAGCTTCGCGTCCTCTCGAAAGAGCAGCTAGCCAAACAGCGCTGGGTGCCGAAAATGTTCCAGCCGCTGGCGCGGAATATGCTCGACGTCGATCCCCCCGATCACACTCGGCTGCGGGCGCTGGTGCAGCAAGCGTTCGCGCCGCGGAGGGTCGAAGCGATGCGGCCGCGAATGGAAGCGCTGGCCACGGAATTGCTCGACGCGGCGATTGCGCGCCGCCGCTTCGACCTGGTGGCCGACTACGCCTTGCCGATCCCCACGACCATTATTTCCGACATGCTGGGCGTGCCGGAGGGGGAACGGCATAAATTTCATGGCTGGTCGAAAAAAGTCTTGGCGGTGACGTCGTCGGCGCCGTCGGCCTGGAAAATGATGACCACGATCCCGGTCCTCTGGAATTTCATGCGCTACATCCGCCGGCTGATCAAACTGCGCCGCGACGATCCGCGCGACGACCTGGTGAGCGCGCTGGTCGCGGCCCACGCGGCCGAACAAAAACTGAGTGACGACGAATTGCTGTCGATGATCTTTCTATTGATCATCGCCGGCCACGAAACGACAGTGAACCTGATCGCCAGTGGCACGCTCGCGCTGTTGCAACACCCCGATCAACTGGAAAAGCTGCGGGCTAACCCCGACCTGATCAAACCGGCCATCGAAGAATTGTTGCGCTATACGAGCCCGGTGGAGACCGGCACCGAGCGCTTCGCCAGCGAGCCGGTGGAAGTGGCGGGCGTGACCATTCCGCAAGGAGCGCTGGTGATGGCGGTGATCGCTTCGGCCAATCGCGACGAACGCCAGTTTTCGAACGCCGACACGCTCGATATCACGCGCGAACCGAACCGCCACCTCGCCTTTGGACTGGGCATTCACTTCTGCCTGGGGGCGTCGCTGGCAAGGCTAGAAGGCCAGATCGCGATCAATACACTCTTGACGCGGGCGAAGAACTTGCGACTGGCAGTCCCGCCCGAGGCGATTCGCTGGCGCCAGGGATTAGTGCTGCGCGGAATGGAATCACTGCCGGTGGAAGTGGGAGGGTAAGCTAATGCTTTGTTACCGCTTGATTGTGGGATAAGCCTTGTCGTGACTCTTAGGCGCTGCTGGACAAGCCACAGTGGCGCACGAAGTTAAAAATGGAAGCCGTGAAAAAGCACTAACGAATTCAATTTGAATAGCCATCCTGCCACGATCCTGGTTATCGATGACGAGGCGCCGCTGC
>DASXPZ010000083.1:0-1666 GCA_036493275.1 Pirellulales bacterium | reverse complement strand
CTGGTGCCCCGGCCGATTTCATCGAGGATGACGAGGCTCCGCGCAGTGGCGGTGTTGAGGATCCGTGCAGTCTCGGTCATTTCGACCATGAACGTGCTTTGGCCGCGGGCGAGCTCGTCGCTTGCGCCGACACGGGCGAAGATACGGTCGGCGATGCCGATGGTCGCTTCGCGTGCGGGCACGTGCGAGCCAAATTGCGCCAGGAGCGTGATGAGGGCGACCTGGCGGATATAGGTGCTTTTCCCGGCCATGTTCGGGCCGGTGATGAGGGCGACGAGGCCGTCTTCGTCGCCGAGTAAGCAGTCGTTGGGGACGAACGTGCCTTGGGATTCGCGGATGTCGAGGACGGGATGGCGGCCATCGACAATTTTTAAGATGGGCTGATCGACGATTGTCGGGCAAACATAACTGCGCTGTCGCGCTAACTCGGCGAGAGCGGACAGTACATCTAACTGTGCGAGGACAGCCGCAGTTGCTTGAAGACGACGAGCTTCGCGCTCGACGCAAGCGCGGAGCGAGAGGAACAGCTCGTATTCCAGCTCTTTGGCGCGCTCGTCGGCGGTGACGACTTGCTCTTCGTATTCCTTCAGTTCGGGCGTGATGTAGCGTTCAGCGTTGACGGTCGTTTGCTTGCGGATGTAGGTGGCGGGTGTCTTATCTTTTTGGCTATTGGTGATTTCGATGTAGTAGCCAAAGACTTTGTTGTACGCGACTTTGAGGTTGGTAATGCCGGTGGCTTTAGCTTGCTCTGCCTGGTAGCGAGCGATCCATTCCTTGCCGCCGGCAGCGAGGTCGCGAAGGCGGTCGAGATCGCCGCTATAGCCACCGCGAAGAATGCCACCGTCCTTCGCGACCAATGGGCAGTCTTCAAGTAGAGCGGACTGGAGGCGGACGTGGATTTCGGGGCAAAGATCGAGGTTGGTTTCGAGGTCGGAGAGCAGCGCGGATTTTCGCGCGGTGATTTTAGCCTTCAACTTTGGCAATGCAGCGAGCGTGCGGCAGACGAAGCTGAGGTCGCGCGGGCTGGCGCGGCCGGTGGCGACGCGGGAGAGGAGACGTTCGAGGTCATAAACGCCGCGCAATTGCTCGCGAAGTTCTTCCCGCAGTTTGTCATCGGCGGCAAATTCGCTGACGGCGGATTGACGGAGTTGAATAGCGGCGATACTAGTCAGCGGATTGCTGATCCAGTCGGCTAACAGCCGTGCGCCCATCGGAGTGACCGTCTTATCGATCACGGCAAGGAGTGAACCTTCGCGGTCGCCGGTGCGAATGGTGCGCGTGATCTCGAGGCTGCGGCGGCTGGCTTCGTCGATTTCGAGGAGCTCGCCACCGCGGTAGGGAGTGAGTCGGTCGATATGAGCGAGGGACGCTTTTTGAGTTTCGCAGAGGTAATCGAGGACCGCGCCGGCGGCGCGAAGGGCAGGGGAGTCGGAATCGGTGAAGCCAAAGCCGTCGAGGGAAGCCAGTTGGAAGTGCTTTTGGAGTGTCGCCTGAGCCGTGTCGAGACCGAAGACCCAGTGGGGCCGACGGGTCACCATCGTCCGAGAAGGGACGGGGAACAGGGGGCTCGAGGCAGGAGCGTCTTCTTCGGTCAGCAGGCATTCGGCGGGCGAGATGCGGGCGAGCTCATCGCCGATGCGGGCTGATTGCACGGTGGCGGCGAAGA
>DASXPZ010000082.1:0-3737 GCA_036493275.1 Pirellulales bacterium | reverse complement strand
CAAACGTCTCCATTGAATCTCTCTCCCAGATGACGTCCCCCGTAACATCATGCTAGGAAACGACCTAATAAGTTGCTAGCTTGTTCACAGCAGTGGGGCGAGGCTCCTGCCGAGCCGCGAAGCTTTTTCGGCGTCGCGTTTGTTAGTTCGCCAGGCCTACAGATTCATCCGGATCGGAATCAACGTCCGGATCCGGCTATCTCGTAAGAAGAGTCCCAGCCAGAGAAGCACGCCCACCACAACTGGCGCGACGGCGTCCCACTCCCCCAGGCGAACGTGCGTCGCCGTGGCGCCGCCGAGATAGCCCGTCAGCAAGATTGCGCCCAAGGGCGCCGTGCGGGGATTCAAGTATAAGGCGATGCAGGTCAACTCGATCGTCGCCAGGGGCAAGAGCAGGCCGGGCGGCCAACCGAGGTGATCGAAGCTCTTGATCACGCTCTCGCTTTGAGACAACTTCGCGCCGCCGCTGGCAATCAGCACTAATAGCGGCAAGATGGTGACTCCCCAGCCTATCCAGAAGAGCCTTTTCGAAGCCGCTGATTTTTGAGCGTCTGCTGACATGGTTTTCGATCTCCTCTTCAATGGGTTGGCGGCTCTTCTCGCGGCGGGCGTCGCCAGTCGGATGCTGGGCTTACCTCGCGCCGCTCGCGCCAACTAGGGCGCCCCGGCTGTCTTTGCATGGTCCTGCACGACTTTATTGAGATTCGCCAGACCCTCTTTGAAATCCTTGCCGATCATCTTGTCCATATCCATTACGAGCGACATCGCTTTGGCGACAAACGAGTTGGTCCCTTCCATCGACCAAGTGACATTCGTCCCATTGGCGGTCGGGACGAGAGTAAACGTAACGTGGCAAGTTGCTTCGAACGGCTTGACGAATTCAAGCTTGAGCGCGACCAGCTCATTCGGCTTGGTTTCGACAATCGTCGAGCGCCCTTCGCCGGCCTGGCTGTTGCCGCTCCAGGCGTAGCTGGCGCCGACTCCAGAATCGGGGCCCTCGAACGTCTTTTTCATCTCCGGGTCGAGCTTTTCGTAAGGCGACCATTTTGCCCACTCATGCAAGTTATCAATCAGCGGAAACACCGCCTCGGGCGGCGCCTCGACCTGGGCGCTGCGCTCAATCAGGAATTTGGCAGGACGCGCGGCAATGAAAGCCGACAGCCCTCCGATCACGATGACCAGCCCGATCAGAATAGTGCCGACCACGCGGAAACGCTTGGAAGCCGGGGGCGCCGTTGCCATGATTGTGGACTCCTTATTCATGTCGGGGGTTGCGATGCGCGATGGCGATCCGCAGACTCGACCGCATCGCCTGAATTCTCGCCAGGCCGTCGCAGAGCAGGTCGTTGGCTTCCAAAGTATAGACTATCCGCTCCGAGCGAAAACCACCGCAGGCCCTGACGCCAGTCGAGCGCGGATTTTGAATTGGAATTCATGGAGGGCGCCAACGTGTTGGCCGAGGAGGCGCCGGAAAACTTCAATTCAATCTATGCTGAACGGCGCGCGAAAGGCTAGTAGCTTTACCCGATGAATGTGCTATCTTTGCATAGTCTTCGCAGCCCCCGTCTTCAGGAGTTTCCGCCATGGCCATTCCGGCGTCCAAAGTGCGCGCCATCTGCACCGAATCAGAAGCGGCGTTGGTTCGCGCCAGCCGGAAATCGGAGCTCGATCAGCTCAGCCACGCCGAAGTTCAGGCGTTACTCGCGCAGGCTCGCAAGCTCTTTCGCAAATGGCGAGACCTCGGCCGCGGCCAGGCGCGGGCTCGCAGCCAGAAGGTGGGCTTCGGCGAAAAGGACGCCAATACCAAACTCAAAGTCAAGCTCTTTGACGATACGGTCAAGACCCTCGAAGCCCGTCTAGCAAAGCTCGACCCTTCCGCGTCGCCTGTCACTAAGGCGCCCCCCACCAAGCAGGATCGCAACGCCGAGCATCGCGCGACGCGGGCCGCGATTCGCAAGGGAATGACCGCGACGGAGGATCTGGTCAACGAAGCAAAGTTCAAAGCGCGCAAGGGGATCGGCAAATCGGCCGCCAAAATAACGACCAAACCGGCGGCTAAGCCGGCCGCAAAAAAAAATGCCGTGGCAAAATCAGCGCCGGTGAAGTCCGTAGCCGCGGCGCCCAGCGTGAAGGCAACGACGGCTCCGAAGGCGCGTGTGGCGCCGGCGGCGGCGCTATCGGCCGTTGATCTTGTCGAAGCCCGTTCACTGGCGACCGCCATCCCCTTGAAGAAGCCGCGATCCGGAGTTCAACTCAATCCGGCCAAGCAGCGCAAGGCGATCACCGCGGGCCAAGCAATCGCGCGTCCTGCGTAGCGGCAAAACGACCCGCACACTGGCCCACGTCAAAGCCCGCGGCAAGCGAAATCAGGCCCGCCGCGACGCGAAAAATTGATCCCGACCGCAAACTCTGCAATCCGACTGCGGAGGTAGCCTCAACCGTTTAGGCCATTAGCCTTTAGCGGATTCGGCGCCCACTCGATCTTGCGTGCGCCCAAGCTCTTCATCTGGCGTTAAGGTTCCCTCTCGTACAGTTTTATCGTACGAGGGCGAAGTGACACCCAGGCCAGATGCGGCTGGGCTTCGTCTTCCCGTGCAGATGGAGGATCGAACGATGCGCTCGACAAGTTGGAAATTATGGACTGCCACGACAGTAGCCCTTGTAGTGAGTTGCTTAGGAGCGTGGCAATTCGCCACGGCCGAAGCCCCGCCACCGCCACCCGATGAGTATGACGCTGCCCGCGAACCAGGCCGGACAATCAAGGGACGTGTGAACGAACTGCTGCGGAACGACCACGACGACGTCGACGGGCTTTCGCTCTCCGACGGCGCCGAGATTCGTTTTCCACCGCACATTGGGCGAAGGGTGGCCGCGCGCTTGAAAGTTGGCGACCAGATCGAAGTGGAAGGTCGCGACGAAGTTCGTCCACGGGGAGAAAAAGTCTTCGAGGCGAGGCGCATCACCAGCGGCGAGACGACCATCGAGATCGACGCGCCGCCGCCACCACCACCCCCTCGTGGTCCGCGAGGGCCTCGCGGAGAGGACGAAAAACCGATGAACGCCAAGGGAGTGGTGAGCAGCTACGCGACCAATCCCGAGGGCGAAGTTGACGGTCTGATGCTAACTGACGGGGTCGAGGTAAAATTGCCTCCACATCAAGGTAAGGAATTGCAGAGACTCGTCTCGAAGGGAGACGAAGTGACCGTCGAAGGGCGGCGACATGAAACGCCCGAAGGGGACGTGCACCTGCATGCCGATCGCGTGACGGTCGTCTCGACGGGCCGCTCGATCGAACGCGACGAGCCGCGCGACCGCCGTCCCCCGCCACGCGGCCAGCGTGGCCCTGGAGTCGATCGCGGACCTGGGGTTCGACGTGGGCACGGCGCCGAGGCCGATCGCCCGGAAGCCCCGCACGAGGAAATCCTCCGCGAGCTGCGCGAAATCCGCCGGCTGATCGAAGCCCAGTCGCGAAAATAGCGCTCGGGCTATGATGTTAAGAAACGCCATAAGCAGGGCTTCCTGTGAGCATCTTGCGGGAGGCTCTGCTCTTCTCTCCCCGAGGTTACGATGCGCGTGCTGGTGGTAGAAGACGAGCCCGACCTGCGCCGGCTGGTGGCCGAAATCCTGATCGAGTCGGACTACGCCGTAGATATTGCCGCCGATGGCGAAGAGGGCTTGCGCTGTGCGCTCGCCAACCAGTACGACGCGATCATCCTGGACATGCTGCTTCCGAAACG
>DASXPZ010000081.1:0-2330 GCA_036493275.1 Pirellulales bacterium | reverse complement strand
AAGGCGAGCCCGGTAGCGCCAGCGCCGCGGCCAGCAGCATCGCTCCCCAACACCACCACGGAGTTCGACGGCGACATCCTTGTCCCAGCGTCATGATTCGCTCCAATCGTTGTGAGGTAATTTCGACCACTCGCACGCCCGGCGCCGCCGGGACAGGTATCAATATCCGTTTCCATTCCAACACACTGAGCAGACTGCGAGCATAGCGGGCAGGATCGCACCGCAGTTCGCCGATGACTTCTTCATCGCAACAGCGCTCCGCCTCGCGCGAGATCATTCTCCCTGCCAGCCAGACGAGCGGATGAAACCACCACAGCGTCTGGGCCACGGTTTGCAACAGCCCCACCCACAGGTCGCCACGTCGGACGTGAATCAATTCATGCGCCACGATCGGCTCGAGCTCGGCCGCCGTTCTTCCGCGGACGACGCAGGCCGGGAGGAGAATCGTCGGGCGCCACAGGCCAATTACGGCCGGTCCAATCCGCGAATTGGTCACCAGCAGTCGCGCCGCGCGCCGCACGCGCAATGTTTTGCTGAGACGAGCGAGGAGCGCTTCGAGATCGAAGTGCGTCTCGACTTCACTGCGCCGCAACCTGCGCCAGCAGGCGCCGAAGCGAGCCGCCGAGACGATCGCCATCGCGAGCACGCCCGTGGCCCAGATTGCAACCGCCGCCGGACCGAGCCAACCGGGCGTCGAATCGATCGAAGCCTCTTCGTCCGCTGTTGCCGGGGCAGCTAACAGGTCGATGGGGGAAGCGGCCGGCACTGCGCCGGCTCGGGCGTCGACTGTCACGTCCGCCGGTCCTAACGCGCCATCGTCATCGACGGGAAAAACACCCGGCGAGGCCTGCGACGCGGCCGCCAGGGCAGAGGCGTCTTCGACCGACGGCGTTTCTCCGCCGCTCGGCGAAAGCCAGGAAAAGACGCCGATCGGGCTGTGCCAGACCGGCGGCGTCACGCATTTCAACAGCACCACCAGCCACAGAGCGTGGGCCAGGTGTGGGCGATTTCGCGCCACATACCGCGCACAGCCCGCCACTACCAGCGAGAGCGCCGCCAACTGCCACGCTTGCGCGAACAACGCCTGAAGCAATGATTCGTTCGCCATCCTGACGAGCCTTTGCAAAGAATCCTGGGGAGACCGTTCGACCGGGGATTATCGCTCTTTTTTCTCCAGCCGATCGAGCAGCGCGCGGAGCGCGGCTAAGTCGTCGTCGCTGATCGGCCGATCTTCGATCAAATGTCGCACGAGCGGCAGCGTCTCGCCGGCAAAGAGCCGTTCGAGCATATCGTCGATCGTGTCGCGAATGACCGTCTTCGCCCTGACCTTGGGACGATAGACGCGCGTCCGGCCTTCCATACGCCCATGGACGTAGCCCTTCGCTTCCAGGCGGCGGAGGTAGGTCTGCACGACCGCGAACTCGATCGCGCGGCCGGGGGGAAACGCCTCGTGCACCTGTCGCACCGTGGCGCTCCCTAATTCCCACAACACGCGGGCGACTTCCATCTCCCCTTTGGATAAAGCCGGTCGATCCGTCACGGCACAGGCCTTCTGCTAGCGGAGCGCGTTTCACGTACAACTGTTTGCGAGGAGAAATCTATCGCGTACAGGCGTACGTGGTCAAGAGCAGATTATTTCAAATGATTGGGAGCAAAGTACGCGCGAGCGTGAGCGGCGCAGCGCTAGCTAGCCCAGATTATTCATGGCGGATCAGCCACACTAACCCGAAGCGCGAGAACTAACCCGCCGCGCCAGCTAGGATTCTTTGTGCTGCGTCGTGAAGTCGAGGGCCATATTTCCCGGGGCGGTTATGCTTGCGATGCCGCATTGTCCAAGATCGTGGAAATGTGGTCGAGGCCACGTTGAAGAAGAACCCTCGCTCGCGCTCCAGCAGCAATCAGGCCTTATTCTGATAGACCCGCCATGCGACGGATCCATGCCACTGCAACGGATCCATTGATAGCCGCGGCGGCCGTGCCGCTCACGATGGGCCGACGATCGGCGGTAAGCGCGATGGTTGTGCGGCGCGAGGCGGACTTCGTCGGTTGGCTCATGCCAGCCATTCTAGCAAGGCATGAAAGCGGTACGCAATTCGCGAAGTTTACCTGTGCCGCTCCGTCGGTATTTGATTTGTTTTCGCGTCAATTCACGCCGCCTGCTCGGCGGGAGCTTCGCCCTCCGGTCGGTGGCAGCGCGGCGTCTGTTTCTAGCCTTCGCTATCCAATGGAAAACAGCCCCGATATATTCCGGTGGGCGCCTAGAACCACTGATTGAACTATCGAGCCATTCCCCCATGTCGCTCCCTTTTGCCGATGACGAAGCCGAAATC
>DASXPZ010000080.1:0-9486 GCA_036493275.1 Pirellulales bacterium | reverse complement strand
AGCGATTGGGCTCTGGTAGATTTTGGGCGCAGCCAAAGATCTGAAGGGGTGGCGAGTATACCGATCCGGGGTCGTCACTCCCAGGCCGATTGTCCCCCTTCGATCGGTCGCCGATTGGCACGGTCCCACCCGAGTGGCGTTGCTTAGCGAACTTGCAAGTTTTCTAACGCCTAGGAGCGTCTGGTAAAGAGAGATAAGATGGCGCCAATCGCGGGACGAGGCTTTTGACTGCTTGTCGCCGTGCTAGCATTAAGGAGACTACTAACACCGCACTAGCTAGATCCGAACAGTTTCCGAAAAATGCTGCCACGCGAGCGTTTGGCTGTGCATCAGCTAAGGCATGCAGGATGCGGAATCTGGACTAATTCGTGCCGAGCTCCTGTCGCGGCGCGACCGCGAGATTTTGAACCCCCCGTTCGATTGCCGATACCTTACTTTCCCACGTGACAGAACCCACCGACAGCGGACGAGAAGCGATCCAGCACGCCGCCGGCAGCGACGTGGGGCTGCGGCGCGCGAACAACCAGGACTCGTTCGTCGTGGTCGTTACGCCCAACCGCAACGAGTGGCTGCGGCGCGGGCATTTGTTCGTAGTGGCCGACGGCATGGGCGCCCACGCCGCCGGCGAGTTGGCCAGCAAGATGGCCACCGACTTCGTTTCGTTGACCTATTACAAAACGCCCGAAGAATCGCCCATCGACGCGATTCGCAGCGCCTTTCGCGACGCCAACGACCGTGTTTATTCGCGCGGGCAGGCCAACCCAGATTTCCACGGCATGGGGACCACCTGCACGGCGCTGCTCTTGCTGCCTGAGGGGGCCGTCGCGGCGCACGTCGGAGACAGCCGGGTCTATCGTCTGCGCGGCAATCGGTTCGAGCAACTATCGTTCGATCACAGCCTGGTCTGGGAAATGCAGGCCATCGGCAAGATGCCGGAGAGCCAGATCGAACTGCACGTGCCGAAGAACATCATCACCCGCTCGCTCGGTCCTTATCCCAACGTGCAGGTCGATTTGGAAGGCCCGTTTCCGCTGGAAGTGGGAGACACTTTTCTCCTGTGCAGCGACGGATTGACCGGTCAGGTGGACGACGATGAGATCGGCGCCGTGCTGCTTGCGCTGCCGCCGGACGAAGCGGTGCGAACATTGATCGATCTCACCAACCTGCGCGGCGGCCCGGACAATGTGACGATCATCGTCACGCGCGTCGCGGATCAAACCGCGATCAGTCGAGACAATATCGACGCCGGCAGCGTCCGAGTCCGTCCGGTCGAAGCCAAACAAACCGTGAACACCATCGCCTGGATCGTGCTGGGCGTACTGCTGTTGGCGACGGCGTCGATGGCGTTTTTGGGGAAATATGTCGCCGCGGGAGCGACGGCGGCGTGCGCCGTGATCGCGGGAATCTATGCCTTGATTCGGATCTATTCGGGCGATGGAGCGGCCAGGATCGATATCCCGCGGCTTGGAAAGGGTCCTTATCGTTCGATTGATTGCGCCCCGACGTCGGCGGTGGTCGAAAAGTTAGCGAAAGTCGTCAAGCAATTGCGCGACGTGGCGACCGACGAGCGGTGGAACGTCGATTGGGGGCGATTCAACGCGCTCGACGCCAAGGCGATGGAGGCGATCCAGAAAAAAGATTATCTGGAGACCGTCCGCCGGCAATGCCACGCCATCACGTTCATGATGGAAGAAATCCGCCAACAACCGAGCCGCAAAAAAAACGATTAACCGACCGCGCTAGCGAAGCCGCCATTGCTTCATTCCAGATTCTGATAGAGCGGCAGATGGCGATAATAGACCTCGAGCATCAGTAGCTGCATCGACGTTACGTAGAGCCGCCCGCCGGCGACGCCCCAGCGGTCGGGGACTGTCGGCCCTGTGGGATCCCAACTTCCGGCCAGCGGCCCGGTGCGGACCTGGCTGCTGGTCAAAAGCTTTGAAAGCTGCGTGTTCCAGTCGCGCCAATAGGCGCCTTGCATCTGGAACATCACCTGCGTGGCGTAATACCAATAGTACGCGTCTCGCTGCGGATTGCGCGTCGTGCCGACCTCGGGTAGATTCGAGAGCAGGTAGTCGGCGCCGGCGATCAGATTCGGATGCTCGCGACGCCAGCCAAGGTATTGCCGCATCAACAGGGCTTCGGCCGTCATTGCCTTGCTGGGTTGGCGCTGGTGAGGTTGCTCGGCGTTGGGACGATAGACATAGCGCGAAGAATCATTCGCGGCGTGGGCTTTGTCGAGCCAGCGTTCGATCCGGTTGTAGCACTCCGGCGGCACGGTCAGGCCCGCCAGCTCGCCGCTCTTCAGCGCCATCAACTGCCAGCCGGAGACCGACGTATCGGTGTCTCGCCCCGGGGCGTATCGCCAGCCTCCTTCTGTGGGATTTTGCGCGGCGGCGATAAAGTTCAACGCGCGCTGCGCCGGCTCGCGCAACCGCTCTTCGCGCGTCATGCCGTACGCCTCGCACAGCGCGATCGACGCGATGCCGTGACTGTAGAGCCAGCAGTACTGCGAACCGCCGACAAACAGGTCGCCGTCAAGCTTTTGATTGCGGACCAAATAGTCGATCCCGCGGGCGACGATCAACCGGTGCTTGCCATCGGTATGCGTGTACCCGGCGCCGAGGAAGGCCAGAAGCGCCAGCCCCGTCCCGGCGGTGTTACTTTGCATTTGGGCCTGCCCAGCGCGATCGTAGCCGGCGCGGCCGCCACCGAAGTCGTGCAGGCTCCAACTCCCGTCGGGCGATTGATGGCGGGCGAGGAAGTCGAGCCCCAGTTCCACGGCGCGTTCCGTCCCTTGCGATCCGCCGCGGCTAGAGGCGACTTGCTCACGATCGCGACTATCTCGCTGTTTGAAACCAGGCACGGCGACGTCTTTGACGCGCGCGTCGATCGACGGCGCTCCGCCGCTCTTCTCGAGGATCAAGCGACTGGCGATCGGATGGACGGCTTCCGACTCGGGACGCGCGCCGCGACTCGGCAGACCCAGCTCCGGTGTCGGGCCGACTTCTCCGCCCGAACCGGCCGGCGTCGCCGCGCGGGCCGGGAGGCCACCATCCAATCTTGTCATGCGGCCCGACGACGCCAGGCGTTCGGCCGGCGCAACGCCTCCTCCGGCGCCACCAGTCGCACTCGTGCCAGTTCCGCCGCGACCGACGCCGCCAGGTTGCGGCCCTGCCGAGCCGACGGGGATTTCAATCGGCTCCGCTGCGCCGGCAATCGAGCCAATGTCTGCGGGCGCGCGCGTGCCTCCTGCGCTGACGCCGCTGCCGATGAAGCCTGCGCCGGCGCCGGCGCCACTACCGAGGCCTCCGAGTCCGCTACCGGCGCCGACGCCATCGGGCGATTCGGCTCGGCTCGGCGCTCCGCCTGTTCCGGCGAACGCTCCAGGTCCATTCCCCGCGCCGATTCCGCCGCCGCTGCTGGTTCCAACGCCGCCACCGGCTCCTCCGCCGCTACCGAGACCATCGCCCGGAGGACGGCGGATGTTGCCCGATGGCGCGCCAACGGAGCGGCGCGTCATGCCGCTGACGGCTGGCCCGGCGAGATCGGCTTGTCCATT
Source organism: Pirellulales bacterium (assembly GCA_036493275.1). Taxonomy (GTDB): domain Bacteria; phylum Planctomycetota; class Planctomycetia; order Pirellulales; family JACPPG01; genus JACPPG01. The sequence goes on along the minus strand of DASXPZ010000080.1, from coordinate 5,924 downwards.
TCGCGTTCCGCCGTTCCCCTGTGTTCCATCTCCATTGAGACCAGCGCCCCCGCCGGGCGACCCGCTGCCACCGGCGTTTCCTGCGCCGTTACCGGCGAGCGCGTCGGCTGGCGTGTCGATTGTCGGCAGGTCGACAATGCCTCCTCCTGCGCCGCTGAGATCGCCGGCCGCCAGGTCTCTCCCCGGTCCCGCGCTGGCTCCGCGTCCGCCGCGAGGGCCGCCGTCGCCGCGGAGTCCCGGGCTCGCGCCGCCGGCGCCGCGACTTAACGCCGCGTCGCGGCCGCTCCCGCCTGGCTCAAGATCAGTCAATGGCGCCGGTTCGATCGCCGGACCGTCTGACGCGATACGCTGCTGTCCGCGCTGCGGCGTGCCGATCGTGGGATCACGGCGCGAGACGTCGCTGCCGGGACCTTCGAGCCCTGGCGCGGGCTGCTTGACTGGGGCGACCGGGCGCGGCGCCGCGATGGGCGCAACGACCGCCGGCCTGGCTTCGACAACGGCGCGCTCGCGGGCTGGCGCAGATTGCGGCGAGCGCTGCTCAACTGAGCGGCGTTCGAGCCTGGCCATGTCGGCGATCGCTTCCGGCGCGGGAGCGGGTTGTTCGGGAGTCGCTTGTCGCGCAACCTCGGCTTGCGTCGGTTTGCGCTCCGGACTGATGACGCGGGCATCGATGTCGGCGCCGCGACGGGCTTGCTCGGCGATGGTCGGCGCGTCGGCCGGAGTCGGTTCAAGGGGTTGCTCGCTCTCCTGCCGAGGAATCTGCTCTCCCACGAGCGACTCGCCGCGACGCGGCGCCGTCATCTCGGCGGCTTCGACGTCGGCCGCGTCCGGGGCTTGCGGCTCAAGCGGCGTCGGCGCGGCCAGCGGCTTGTCGATACTCGGCGCCGCAGCGGTCGATTGTCGCTCGGTGTCGGGCAGCGCCAAATCGGGCGTGTCGGTTTCGACCGGTTTCGGCTCGGACAACGTGTCTTCAATCGTGGGGCGCCGTTCTTCTTGCCATTTGAGTTCTAATGGCTCGGACAAGAGCGCGTTTTCAGTCGGCCGAGCGCCGTCGGCCACGCGCCAATCCGTTGTTGGCGGAGTGACGCCGTGCGAGACGAGTGAAAGCCAGGCATGCAAAAGCAGACTGAAGACGAGCGCCAATTGCATCCGCCGCTGCAAGCGACCGTGCAAAAAGTACGTCGCCAACGCCACGAAGAACAAGACCACGGCCAGAATGCCGAGCTGGACCCAGGCGTTGGCCCAGAGGATCGTCGTTTCGAAGTCGCCCGTATAGACGATCGTCGAGCCGACTGCCAGCGCAACCACGATCAAAAGCGCCGTGATCGGCCAGAGCCGGTCGTCGAGGGCGTCGACAGGAGGCGAAATCAACTTGCCGGCAGTGGCTTGCCTGTGGCTCAAGATTGTCCTCTAGCTTCCGATGGCCGCCAGGCGCTTGCGGGCCGGTTCGGCCTGCTCGCTTTGCGGGTGTTTGTCGACCACTTCTTGATACGATTTACGCGCCTGATCCGTTTTGTTCAGCACTTCGAAGCAGCGCCCCGCCTCAAAATGCGCCGCCGCCTGCCAGCGCGGGTAGCCATAGCCAAACGCCGTTTTGAAGAAATGCTTGACGGCGCCGGCGTGATCTTTCTTCTCGAAGCAGATCTCGCCGATCATGAACCGGGCGCGGGCCGCGATCTCGGCGTCGGTCTTGGCCGTCACGCTCTCGTAGAGGGCCGTCGCCTCGTCGAGCTTTCCTTGTTGTTGCTTAGCCCATCCTTCTTCGTAAAGAATCTCGGGCAAGTAGTCGCTCTGGGGGAACTCCTTGGCGCCCCGCTGTAAAAGTTGCAGGCTGCGGTCCCACTCTTTCAGTTGCGCGGCGGCCTGTCCGGCGTGCAATAAAGCGAGGACGGCAAAATCTTTGCCGGCTGGATTCTTCACTTGTTGGTAAGCGGCCAAGGCCTCGGCGTACTTGCCGAGCTTGAAGTACGATTCGGCCATCATAAATTCAGCGTCGCCGACCAACTGGCTCTGTGGAAACTGGCTGCGCTGATAGTCGAACGTCTTTCGCGCGTTATCGTATTCGCCCTGCCGATAATAGGCCCAACCGAGCTTGTGCGCCGCCTTCTCGCCGAGATCGGTCTTGCCCCCTTTTTGCATCGCGTCGTGATACGCCTTGGCCGCTTCGGCGAAGCGTTGCTCGCGATATTCGAGCTCTCCCACGTAATAAGACGCCTCGGCGGCAAATGGGCTGGTCGCGTGCCCGCGCGCCAAGCGGGTAAAGACCTCGGCCGCCGCCGGCTTTTTGTCTTGCGAATCGAGCGCCCATGCCAGCTCGTACAGCGCCTTGTCCGCGCCGGCGTACTCTGGGTCTTCCTGCAACAGCGCTCGCAACGTGGCTTCGGCTTCGGTGGCTTTGCCTGTCGCGGCCTGGCAGACCGCCAGGATGTATTGCGCCTCGGACTTTTCTGGCTTTTCGGGCGAGGCCTTGAGAAAGGCCTGCATATCTTCGATGGCTGCCGGGTAGTCCTTTTGTTGTTGCCGCGCGAAGCCGCGCGCGTAGCGGGCTTTTCCCGCCAGCGGGCCGCCGCCAGCGATCAGAGCATCGAGCGATTTGATCGCGGCCGGAAAGTTTTGCTGACTCAGCTCGGTCCAAGCCAGTCCATAGGCGGCTTGCGGCGCCACTGGGCTTTGCGGAAACAAATCGAGCGTCAACTTGTATTCGCGCGCCGCGACAGGCCAGTCCCCCATGGCGTACGCCAGCTCCCCCAAGCGAAAGTGAGCGCGGTCCAGCGCGCGGCTCTTGGGATACAACTTGGCGAATTGTTCCAGCCGCCCGCGCGCCGCCGGCACGTCGCCTGACTGTTGTAACGCCAGCGACAACGCCAATAGCGTTTCGTCCGCTTGCTTCCAGTGCGGATCGGCCGAAAGGGAGGCCGTGAGCGAGCGGACAGCCGAACCGGGCTGCTTCAATTCGTTTTGCGCCGACCCCAACAGAAACAGCGCCTCGGCCCGCAGTGGTTTGCTCGCCAGCTTCTCGGCGATCGGCTCGAGGGCGGCGACGGTTTCGGCGTATTTTTTGTCGAGATACAGGGCCAGCCCACGGCGGACCTTCCACTGATCCGCGTCGCGATGTTTGGGATTGGCGGCGATCAGCTCGCTCAATTGGCGGGCGGCGTCGGAGTAGCGCGCCAATTGCAATTGGCTTTCGGCCGAGACAAATTGCACGTCGGAACGGAGCGCGTCGTCCGGATAGCGCTTGATAAAGTCTGCCGCATAGGCCAGCGCGGGTTCGTATTGCTTTTGCCGCAGCGACGAGAAGGCCGCCATGTAGAGCGCCTGATGCGAAAGTGGATCGTCGGGATGCTCACGGGCGATTTTTGCAAACGCTGCGATCGCCTCGTCCACTTTGTCTGGGCTTTCGACCAGCGCGTCGGCCCGATCGACCGCCAGTTGCACGGCCCAAGGGCCTGCGCCGGCCTGCGCGGTGAGTTTGTCGACAACCGCCAGGGCTTCGGCCGGTTGGCGTTCTTTCAAGTAGCAACGTGCGATCAAATGCCCGGCTTCGACGCCCGATTCACCTCCCGCCTGAAAAACTGGGCCAAGCGTTTCGCGCGCCTGCGCCGGCTGGCCCGCCAGGTATTGACTTCGCCCCATCGCCAAGCGCGCCGGCTCGATCAATTTCGACTTCGGGAACTTTTTGGCAAGCGAGCCGTAGAGGGCCGCGGCCTCGATATATTGCTGCCGCTCGGCCAGCGAAGCGGCCTGGCGCAAGAGCGCCTGATCCGCCAGCGCAAAGCCGGGACGCGCGGCGGCCGAGGCGAAGAACTTCTCGGCCTCGGCGTATTTCTTTTGCGCCAGCAGCGCTTCGCCGCGCCGCAAGGTTACTTCGCCCAGCAGCGGGCTCTTGGGAAACTTTTGCGTGAGCGTGGCGAACGTCGCTTCAGCCGCGGCCGCTTCGCCGAGCTCGTCTTGGGCCACTCCCAGCGCGTAGAGGGCGTCCGGCAGGCGCGGATCTTGCGGAAAGTTCTTGACGACGTATTCATACAGGGTAACCGCTTCTGCCTTTTTCCCCTGCGCGTAGAGCGACTCGCCCCGGTAGAAGGCGGCCTGGGGGACGTTCTTGCTGCGTGGGAATTTTTCGAGCAGCGCGCGGAAGGTGGCTTCGGCTTGCGGATAGAACTCTGCCTTGCCGCCGCGAGCCAGGTTGTATTGCGCCAGTCCCTGATAGAGATAGCTCGGCTCGGCCATTGTCGATTTCGGATAGTCGGCGATCACGCGCTGAAAGGCCGCCATCGCCGGTTCGAACTGCTTGGCCTGCAAGAGGCAAAGCCCGAGATAGTGGTTCGCTTTGTCGGCGCGTTCATCCTTAGGATAATTCGCGAGAAACTTTTTCCATTCGTCGATCGCCAGCTCGTACTGCTCGCGATTCTGTAGCGCGGCCGCGGTGGCGTATTGACGTGTGGCGGCGTCGCTACCTTTGGCTTCCTGCGCTATTGCCGCCGACCGCTCGCAGCACGCCAGGGCCAAAAAGATCGCAATCAAAGGCAGCGTGAAGAGCGCAGAGCGATGCGCAAAGATCGAAGCGTGCAGAGTCATAAGGCTTACCTCTTCCGCCAGGCACTCCGTGCTGGCGCGCAGGACAGGAACCGACGCCTGTCTGTGCGCCTCCCAGACCGGGGGCAGAGTCTCTCCCGAGTTCTTATTATTCCACGTTGCAATTTCGTTGGCCAGCGCAGGTGATTGGCCAGAGGAGCGAAACTGGGGGGCTTCTCCGCTATTGTGGCCTTAAAGAAGCCATTTACGGCGCGGCTGCAAGGGTGTTTTAGGAAAGCTCGGCAGGCCTCGGTAGCGAGATGCGAAGGCGCAAATGCGAATATCGCGTCGTTACGCGCGCCGCGTTTTATTTGCCGGAAGAGGAGCCCGAGGCAACGCCCGTCTCGCGGCGCCAGGCTTCCATAAAGGCGTCCATCACGTCGAGCCGCGCCTTGCGGTAGCTCTCGACCACGGCGATCTTGTCGTTCACCAGCAGGCATTGATCGGTGGCCGGATCGTACTGCGGCCAGGCCGGCAGGCCGTCCCGATTGGGATTGCCCGTCGCGGCAAATTGCACCCAGTAGTTGGCCAGGGCGCTTGAGATCTCTTCGTCGTTCGGCGTGACGTCGCGGCCGGCCAGTTCGAGGTTGCCGAGGACGTAGGCGATTTCGGCCCCGTGATGCGCTCCGAACGTGCGACCGGTCATTCCCGCCGGCGGATGGGCGAAGTGATACATGTAGGCCGGCGCCTTCGCGTGCCGCATGCTGCTGGCCACGTAGCGGGCCGGCGCGACGAACATGAAATCTCCCATCAGGTCGGTCACTGTCCGGCGGACGTCGGAGGCAGTTTTGGTCGGATAGATCTCGAAAATGTTCGCCGCTAGTTGAACGCCCACGTTTTGTTCGAGCGACGCTTTCAGTTCTTCGATCCCCTTGGGCATGGTGGCCATGATGGCAAAGATCGACGCCTCGTCGCGATTCGCCCCGACTATCAAAGGCACGGCGTGCTGACGCCCCGCGGCCAGCATGTTCATGACGTCGTCGGGCAAGACATAACCATCGACGATCGGCGCCAGCCGCAACAGGTTGGCGCGCATCGTAAAGGTACGCGGTCCTTCCTGCATGGTGGGCGCTGTCTTCAACAGCGCCTCGACACTTTTGCCGCGTAGGGCGGCGATTTGCCCTGCTCCTTCCGGAACGCCGCAGGACTTGGCGTAGTCGATTCCCGCTTGCTCGGCCGATTGAAAGCCGTAGTGCGTCTTTTTCAGGTGGACGAAGTTCAAGGACGGTCCACTCTGGGCAATCGCCCGATGGAACAAACCCTTGGTCAGCGGCGAGACAAGAAGCGAGAAGACGCTGCCGCCGCCTGCTGATTCACCGAAGATCGTGACGCGCGTCGGGTCGCCGCCG
>DASXPZ010000079.1:0-12755 GCA_036493275.1 Pirellulales bacterium | reverse complement strand
GCCGAAACGCCGACCGCCGCAGCCAACGCCCCGCACCGAAGTCCCCGGCGGCCACTCCTCCGCCTGGAAACTAATCCAAGCAGCCAAACAATCCGCGCTGACCAGCAAGCATCCACCGTGATAGCTTGTTCACAGCAGTGGCCTCGCCCTCCCTGGGGCGCCTTCTCGGGGCGCGCTACGGCGCTACTTCTTTGCCGAGTTCGCGCAATAGCTCGAACGTGTAGATGCCGGTGTCGTGGCCATCGCTGAATTCGATCGAGTAGGCGTAATGCCCCACCGGTTTCATGCCGGCCAACGTCAGCGGCCGCGCCTCGGCGGGCGTGATGACTTGCAGCACGTTCGACGGCGGCGGGGGCTGCAAGCGCTTCTCGCGACACGTCGCGCAAGGACAAGCGTCGCGCAGCTCGCGCACGCTGTACGAGCGAACCGCGCCGTCGCTCCAGTCAATCCGCAGGCGGCCGTCGTCAGTGAGCGAGAGATTCGTCGGTTGTGCGTTCATGGATTTCGTTTCAATGCGGCCTTGGCGCGCGTTCGAGTCGTTGAGAAATCGCCGCGAGCGCTATGGTTTGCGATTATTCGATCTCGGCCAGCGCCGCCAGCAACCGGTCAATCTCGTCCGTCGTGTTGTAATGCAATAACCCGATACGGACGAGCCCCGCCGGCTCCAGTCCCAGCGCCTCGGTCAGCGGCAAGGCGTAAAAGTTGCCGTGCCAGAGAAAGATACCCTGCGATCCCAGGCGCTCGGCCACTTCGGTCGCTGAGAGCCGGGCGTGTGCCACGCCAAACGTAGGAACGCGCTCGGCGAGCCGCGCCGAGTCGGCGATTCCCCAGAGGCGAAACTTCGGCAATCGCGCCAGCCCGGCGAGCAACCGCTCGGCCAGGTTGTTTTCATATGCGTTGATTGTGGTAAACGCGGCGACCAGCGATTCGCGTCGCGAGCCCCCCGCCGCCCCGCCGCCAAGCGCCGCCAGGTAGTCGATCGCGGCGAGCGTTCCGGCGATCCCTTCATGATTCTGAGTGCCGGTCATCCAACGATCGGGGACTTCGTCCGAGGCCGGCCGCACTTTGTACGCCGGCAGGCTGGCCAGCAATTCTTTGCGCCCCCACAAAATGCCCACGTGCGGACCGAAGAATTTATACGCCGAGCAGGCCAGAAAATCACAGCCCCAAGAGGCGACGTCCATCAATCGGTGCGGCGCGTAATGGACCGCGTCGAGAAAAACGAGCGCGCCCACCTTGTGCGCAAGCGCCGTGATCTCGGCCACCGGGCTGACCGTCCCCACGGCGTTCGACGCGCAGCCGACAGCCACCAGCCGAGTGCGCGGCGAGAGCTTGGCCCGCAGGTCATCGAGATCGAGCGTGCAATCGGCGGGTATGACGTCGACGAACTTGACGATGGCGCCCGCGTCGCGCGCGGCCAACACCCACGGCGTAAAGTTGGCGTCGTGATCGAGCCGCGTGACGACGATCTCGTCCCCCGCCTTCCACGTGCGCGCAAGCGCCCGCGAGAGCGCGAACGTGAGCGTGGTCATGTTGGCGCCAAAGACGATTGTGTTTGGATCGCTCGCCCCCAGCAGGTCGGCCGCGGCGGCGCGGGCGTCGTCGAGCATACGGTCGCTCTCGCGGCTGGTGGGAAAGAGCCCGCCGTGGTTGGCGTTCCGCTGCGACATATATTCGACCATGGCGTCCATCACGCGGCGCGGAGTCTGACTGCCGGCCGGGCCGTCGAAGTAGACCGCGGGGTGACCGTCGAACTCGCGCGCGAGCGCCGGAAACTGGCGACGGCAGGCGGCGACGTCCCAAGGCGCAATCGCCTCACTCTTCAAGACTGGCAAAATGCTGCCTCCTTCCAATCCGTGACGAACATACAGCCGGGGCTGTGGGTCATGGCGATTTCGGGCGCGGCGGCCAACAGCGCCAGTTGCGGCGTTACGCCGCAGGCCCAGAAGACCGGGATCTCGTCGTCGCCCACCGTGACGGCGTCGCCGAAGTCGGGGCGCGTCACGTCTGCGATCCCCAGCGCCGCCGGATCGCCGACGTGGATCGGCGCGCCGTGCATTTCTGGATAGCGGCCCGTGATCTCGAACACCTGCTCGATCTGATCGATGCGGTAAGGGCGCATGCTGACGACCAGCGGCCCGGCAAACCGCCCGGCCGGCGAGCAAGGGACGCTGGTGCGAAACATCGGCACGTTGCGTCGCTGGCTGATATGGCGCGGCGTCAGGCCGGCGGCTTCGAGCGCGGTTTCGAACGTGAATGAGCAGCCGATCAGAAAGCCGACGAAATCATCGCGCCACAAATGGCGGACGTCGGTCGGCTCGTTTGCTTCTGGAACGCCGCCGCGAAAGACGCGATAGCGCGGCGCGTCGGTCCGCAAGTCGGCCCCTGGCGCCGAGCGAACCGGCTCCGGATTTCCCGGCGCGGTCTGTTCGACCAGCGGACAAGGGCGCGGGTTCCGCCGGCAAAACTCGGCGAAATCGGCTGCGTCGGCCGCCGGCAGAATCACCAGGTTCGTTTGCACAAAGCCGCGCGAGAGGCCCGCCGTGGGTCCCGTCACCTGGCCGGCGCGGATCGCCTCGCGCAAAATTATCGGATGGGCGTCGATGTGCGAGGCGGTGGCGGTCATCGTTGATCCACAAAACGGGAGCCTTTGCCTTCGAACCGCGGCAGCGATCCCAGCGGGACGCAGCGGACGTCGATCCGCAGATTCAATCGCAGTCGCAATTCGTCCGCCACGCGGGCTGGTTGCTCCAGGCGATCTTCGATTTCGATCAACAGTTGATCCATTTCGGCCGCTTTGTATGCGGTCATCCGATATTCCAGCACTTCCGGGAAGCTCCGCAATATTTGCTCGACGCCGCTGGGAAAGACATTGACGCCGCGGACGATCATCATGTCGTCGGCCCGGCCGAGCACGCCGCCGTCGAGCAGCACGTAGCGAATCCGCCGATCGTGTTGCCAAATCGGCCGGACCAGGTCCCCGGTTCGGTAGCGCAGCACCGGGCAGCCGGCGCGCCCGAGCGTGGTGAGAACCAGCTCCGATAATTCCCCTTCGGCGGCGGGCCAGCCGGTTTCGAGCGAAAGGAACTCCGCAAGAAATTCACTCTCGTTGACATGCAGCCCGGTGGAAGAAGAATCGGCAAAACCCCACGGGCCAATCTCCGTCGCGCCGGCGTGATCGAAGGCCCTGGCCTGCCACGCTTCTTCGATCCGACTACGAACGGCCGGGATCGAACCGCCCGGCTCGCCGGCCAGCACCAGCACGCGCACGTTCAGACTGGCGACGTCGAACTGGCGCTGCTGCGCCACTTCGGCCAGGTGGAGCGCGTAGCTGGGAGTGCAAAAGACGACCGTGGCCTGGCTCGATCGCAACATCTCCAACCGCACGGCGGTCGTCAGCCCTCCGCCGGGAATCACCAGGCAACCGCGCGCGATGGCGGCGTCGTGCGCGCTCCAAAACCCGACAAATGGCCCGAACGAAAATGCCATAAAGGCAACGTCACGCTCGGTGATCTCGGCGGCGTCGAAGATCGTGTCCCAGCAGTCCATCCACCAGACCCAATCTTCGGCGGTGTCGAGGACCGCCAGCGGCCGTCCGCGCGTCCCCGAGGTTTGATGAAACCGACGATAGGCGTGCGGCTCGTAAGTCAGGTTGGCGGCGTAATAATTGCCGGGGCGGGTATCGAGAAGCTCGTCTTTGAGCGTGAAGGGAAGATCCGAGAGCTCGTCGAGCGACGGAAGCGGCGTAGTCAGGCCGCCGAGCTTGTCGGCGTAAAACCGATTCTGCGGCAGGATCTTCGCCAGCAGCGCGTTCAGCTTGCCCAGTTGATGCGCGTCGAGGGCCGCGGGATCGAGCGATTCGAGCCGGCGGAGGGTCTCCGACTTGCCGGCGCGGGTGGAGTGCATGGTCATGTCAAAATCATAGAGTTCGACCGACCGAGTGACCAGCAGCCGCGCAAAATCCACGGCCCGTTGTGGTTGCGGGATGGGATAGGCTTGGGTTAAGGTCTAACCATTCGGCCCTTTGTGGCGCATCGACATTGCCGCTAATCCACACGCCCGCCCACCCACGCTTGTCTGCCAAGTATGCAGCCCACCCAACGCAAGACGGCGCTCCTGATCATCTTTCTAACGGTCTTCATCGACCTGTTGGGCTTTGGCATGGTGCTGCCGCTGTTGCCGATCTACGGCAAGCAGCTTGCCCAGATCGACGGCTACAGCCCCGGGCAGGTGGGGATGATCGTGGGGCTGTTGATGTCGAGCTTTTCGGCGATGCAGTTCTTGTTTCTGCCTATCTGGGGACGGCTCTCCGATCGGATCGGCCGGCGGCCGGTCATTTTGATCGGGCTGGCCGGATCGACTTTTTTTTACGCGATGTTCGGCGTGGCCACTTTCTATCGCAGCCTGACGGGCTTGTTTATCACGCGCATCGGCGCCGGGATTGCCGGGGCCACGATCTCGACCGCGCAGGCCTTCATCGCCGACACCACGGCCAAGCAGCATCGCGCGCGGGGGATGGCGATGATCGGCGCGGCCTTTGCCCTCGGCTTTACGCTGGGGCCGCTATTGGGTGTGGTCTCGCTCTTCGCCGGGGGCGAAATTTCGATGAGCCCGGCGCCCGGCTTTGCCGCGGCGGCCCTTTCCGGCGCGGCGCTGCTATTGGCCATCCTGCGCTTGCCTGAGTCCCTCTCGCGCGAGAGCGAAAGCGCCGCCCGAAAATTGTTCGATCGCGCGGCGCTGCGGGCCGCGATTTCGCTCCCCTCGATCGGCTTGCTGCTGGTGGCGTCGTTCGTGGCGGTGTTTTCCTTTGCGAATTTCGAATCGACGTTGTCTTTGCAAATTACGCAGATCGTGGGCGCCAAGCCGGGTGAAATCACGTCCGCGCCGCTGCGGGCGCTCATGGGCTGGATTGCCGCGCGGCATTACGACGATCCGGAAGACGCTCGCTTGATCGTGGTCTTTGCCACGTTCGCCTACCTAGGGATCATCCTCACGCTGGCGCAAGGGTTTCTCGTGCGCAGATTGTCGGGTCGCATGTCCGAGGGATCGATGGCGACGATGGGCGCCATAACGGCGATCGCCGGCTTCATGCTGCTGGCGGTGGCGGCGCGGCGCGAAGACTTTACGCTGTTGCTCGAAGCGATGGCGCTCGAAGTCGTCGGCTTCGCGTTTGTGAATCCCTCGCTGCAATCATTGATCTCGCGCCGCAGCGATCCCCGGCTGCAAGGGAGCATCTTGGGGCTGGGCCAGAGCATGTCGTCGCTGGCCCGCATCCTGGGGCCGATCTGCGGAATCTGGCTGTTGGAAAAATCGCACGAATGGCCTTACTGGGCAGCCGCGCTCTGCATGGCGCTAGGGCTGGGAATGATCGTGCCAGCGGTCCGCGGCGGAAAAGATTTTGCCGAGCGCGATCAGGCGGCGTGAGCTTTCCGCTTGGTACAATCTTTGAAGAATCCAGCCCAGCAAGCAGAAGTCGACCGCCTGGCGGCGCTGCTGCTGGCGCACATGGAAAAGAGCGATGACCCGCAAACGGAACATTTCAAGGCGGCGCTCGCCACATGGCGACAAAGGCCGCTGACGCAACCCCTCTCCCTCCGGGAGAGGGTGGCAAGGAGCACCGACGCAAAGCGTTGGTCGACAAGTCGAGTGAGGGAACGCGCGAAGGTTGAATGCAGGGCCAGGACCCGTGACTTAATCAGCGACAATTTGCATATCAAATTGAATTGAACGAATTGCCACAGGCCATGCATATGACATCTCACATCATTTACGTCGACGTTGACGACACGCTAGTGCGTTCCGTTGGGCCAAAACGAATTCCCTCGTCGCAGGTCATTGAGGCAGTTCGCGAATTGCATAAGCGGGGGGCAGAACTCTACCTTTGGAGTTCCGGCGGCGCAGAGTACGCTCGCGCAACGGCGGCCGAGTTGGGGCTTCAGGATTGCTTCGTTGCCTTCCTGCCAAAGCCGCATGGATATATTGACGATCAGCCGGTTCACGAGTGGCGTAATTGTCGGCACTTCTTGCCATCGAATGCAATGGATGCATTCAAGCTTCTGCTGACATAGAAAACCAGAATTAGCATCACACCGCCGTGCGGTGACAAAAAATGTGCGCCTCCTGGATTTTCCTCTTGCAATTTATGACGGCAGTAGTATTATGCCGTTTATGACGCTGGTCGTAGATTGCGGCCAGGCAGGATCGACTCACGGATGCCGGAGGGGTCATGGGTAAACGTCGCAAATTGCCGCGGTTGTCGGCGGGCGAGATGGAAATTGTGCAGATGCTGTGGCGCGACGGGTTGCTCACCCTGTCCGAGGCCCACGCGGCCCTGGGGAGGCCGATCGGCTACACCACCATGCAAACCCGGCTCAATCGGCTGGTCGAAAAAAAGATCGTCTCGCGCGACGCCGAGCGCCCGGCCCGCTACTCGGCCGCCGTCGGCCCGGCCGAAGTCGGCGCCCGGCATTTGGATCTGCTGATCGAGCGCGTGGGGGGCGGCAGCGTCGTGCCGCTGGTCGCCCACCTGGTGCGCGACCGCGATCTGTCGAGCGCGGATATCACTGAGCTCAAGCAACTGATCGCCGAGGCGGAACGGCGCAACAAGTAACCGCGATGTTGTGAAGAGCGGCGCGGCGTTCGTAAACGTGGCGCGTCGGGCGAATCATCACAAACCAACAGACTGGCGCTTTTTTTTCGGGGAGATGTGCGATGAACGAGCTGGCGACTCACTTCGTGCGACTGCTGGGACAAACGACCTTGACCTTGACGCTGGCGGTGATCGTCATCGGAGCGGTGTTGCGCGGGCTGCGCGTCTCGTCCCCCACGGCCCACCGCTTCGGCTGGACGCTGGCCCTACTGACCGGCTGGTGGTTCGTGCGGCTATCGGCTCAGGTACCATGGTATGAGCCGGAGGCGATTGTTGAAGCGATCGCTGAGCCGAGCATCGAGTCGGGCGTCGTTGCGGAAGCCTCATCGGGGCCACCGCTAGCGCCGATTGATCCTGCGCTGCCAGGCGATTCTAACCGCCTGCTCGCGCAAGACGCCTTGAACGGAGCCGTCGACGATGGAGGGCTGATCGAGATTGGCCCCGACGCCGCGCGAGCGAAAGCGCAAATCGCGCCAACCGCGGAGATCGCGCTCCCGAATGATCTCGTCTTGAGTCACGCGCCGCTGCCGGCTGAAATCGATCTGCCGATCGTCGCGCACCGCGCCAGGCCGCACAGTATTGAGGAATCGACGCCTGCCGTCCCACCGCAAAGCCAGTGGCCCCTGGCCGCCGTCGCCGTGTGGGGACTCGGCGTGGGTTGCATCGTGATCGGCTGGTTGTTGGGCTATGTTCGATTCGTCCGTCGCTTGCCCTCGGCTCGCCCGGCGCCGGAGGCTTGGGCCGAACAATGGCGATCGCTGCAAGCCGCGCGTCGATTACGGCGGCCGATACCGCTTCGTGTGACGGAGAATCTCGGGCCGATGCTCTGTCGATTGCCGCGAGGCTATGCGCTGCTCGTGCCCGAAGCGCTGTGGCGAGATCTCGACGCGCCGCAACGGGCAGCCGTTTTGCGGCACGAGCTCGCGCATTATCTGCGTCGCGACGTCTGGAAATCGCTCGCGGTCCGCGCGCTGGCGTTGCCGCATTGGTTCAATCCGATGGCCTGGTGGGCCGTGCGCCGCTTCGACGACGCGGCCGAATGGGCCTGCGATTGCGCGGCCGCCGCCGATGAAACCGTCACGTCGTACGCCCGCACGCTGGTCCGCTTGGGCGAAAGCGCGGCGCGGCGGGCGGCGTACAGTCCGGGGGCGCGCGGGGCTTCACTTTCGACCCGCGTGCGCAGGCTGTTGAGCGCATCGTCCGACAAGGACTCGATCGTGAAGAAGCTAGCGCTGGCGTCGCTGGCGATCGTGGCCGTGGCTGCGCTCGCGGTGCGCGTGGAACTGGTGGCGAAGGAGCGCGACGAACCGGCGAACGACAAGTCGAACGAAGTTGCCGCCGATGGCTCGCTCGCGGCGCCCTCGTCCGACGCCGAGCAACCCGCCGCGACGCCGGCGGAGAAACCGGCAGAAACGTCGGCCGATGAACCTGCGGATAAACCGGCCGCGGCGCCCGATCCCCTCGCCGTGGCGAACGCCGAGCTGGTTGAAGCGGGAGAGCGGGGTTTCGAAGCGGCTTCGGCCTCCTACAACAACGACACGATTACCCTCGACGAAGTCTGCGCGTGGTCGCTCCGTTGGCTCTCGGCGATGGAAGTCACGGCAAAAGCGCCGGAGGATAAAGTAGTCGCGGCCAAGGCAAACTTGCAGCGCTTCGAGGGGCTGCGCGACCGCGTCAAGGTATTGTACGACATGGGCGTGCGCGGCGGCGAGGCCGAAAAGATGGCGATGACGGACTACTACGTGGCCGACGCCAAGCGTCGCCTGGCGCACGCGGAGCGCGAGGCCGTACGCGCCCAGCAAACGCTCCTCAAGGCGCGCGATCGGGCTGTCGCGCAAGACGAGAAACTGCAAGCGTCGAAAGCGCAAGTCGAAGAAGTCCGCCGGGCGGAACAGCGCGTCAAGGACGCCAAGAAGCATTTGGAGGAAATGACGCACATCCGCGACGCCACATACCGTTCGAGTAGAAATGTGGCGGAGTGCGAAGCGGCTCGACTGAAGGCCGCGGAAGCGGAGCACGAGTTGGATCAGGCCGTGCGCGAAGTGGTGAAGGCCCGCGGCGCGTTTCCGACTTCGACGAAGGTCTCCGCGCCCGCGCCGGAAGTGGAAGCGCCAGACATCGGTGCGACGCTCGAAGAGCAACTGCGCGAACGATTGGCCGCGGAAGAGAAGCTGCGTCAGGCCAAGGCCTCGTTCCAGGAAACGAACCGAGCGCAGATCGCGGCCGATCGCACTGGCGACGCCGAAAAGATCGCCGCGGCCGAAGCGGACGTAGCCGCCGCCAAACAGAAGGCCGCCGAAGCGCGGCGCGAGATTCATCTTTTGCGGGGCGCAATCTTGCCGGCCGATTTGATGCAAGAAGACGCGGCGCGCAATCGCCTCGATCAAGCGACATTACAGGTCGAAGTCGCCAAGAAAAATATCGAAGCAGCGGCCAGTTTACAAAAGGAAATCGGCGCGAGCACCAGCAAGGAAGACGTTGCTTTTGTGGCTGAAAAGGTGGGGGAAGCCAATCAAGCTCTGGCCGTCGCCCGGCGCGAAGCCAACGCCGCGCAAGTTGCCTTTCAGGATCATCTCCGGGCGTGGCTGGAGAAGCGAGAAGCCGAGGAGCGGGCGGCTCGCTTGCGCTTCGTGCAGGACAAAGTCTACGCCGACGATAAAGTCCGCCGGCTTGAAGCGGACATCGCCGAATATGACGTGGCAATTTCCAAGTACCAACGCCTAATGAAGGAAGGCTCCAAGCCAAACAAGACGGCGGAAAACCTGATCAAAGAACGTGCCGGGCTGCAAGAAAAGTTGCAAGAGCGCGTCAAGTTGCTGGAAGAGCGTTTTGCGGAATCCGCCCGCGGCGCCTGGCGCTCCCCAGAGACGGCGAACGGGGCCACCGTCGACCAGGCGGATCGCCTGGCCAGACTGCGCTACAACGGTCGCAGCTTCGCCGAGTGGAAAGAACAGCTCGAAACCGAGCTCAGCCCGGAGCGTCTGGCCGAAGCATGCGGTGCTTTTGCCGCGTTTGCCCGCAGCGGCTACGGCGCCGAGGCGGCCGGGCCGATCGTCGACGTCGTGGGCAATCAATCGACTGCGTCCTTGAAACTCGGCTCGCCGCAGTTGTTCCTGGTTAGCTCGGCGGTGCAAATCTTGATTGATCTACCGATCGAATACGTATTGCCGGCGCTAGCCGAATCGCTCGACAGCCCACTGAGAGCGCGTCGGCAATTCGCGATCGACGTCCTCAGCCAGCGCCCCGACAATCCGACGGCCGCGATTCCTATACTGCTCAAGGGAGCGCAAGACGCTGATTCGGCCACCAGTCAGCAGGCCCTCCGCGGGTTGGCAAAGATCGACCCGGAAAGAGAAGAGGTTTTGGCGGCCTTCCGCGCGGCGTTGGCGAGCGATGACCCAAGAATTCAGATCGGCGCGATGCGCGTGATCGGGGGCATGCCGGCGACCGAAGAGGCCAATCGCCAGCGCGCCACCGAGATCGGGCAGAGCCGTCCCCCGCGTGTCTCGCCCCAATTCGTTCCGATTCTGATCGAACGATTGAAAGACAAGAACGAGGCGACCTCGTTGGCGGCGCTCCAGGCGCTCAGTCAGTTCGGAGTAGAGAACGCCCCGGCGCTCCCGACGATTCTCCCCTGGCTCAAGGACGAGGGCTCGCAGCGGCAGACGCTGGCGCTACGGATCATCCGGGCGCTCGGTCCGCTGGCCCTCAAGGCGACGCCCGAACTGATCGAGCTGGCCGATAGCGGTAAGGCGGGCGAGAAAGAAGCGATCGAATGCCTGGGAGCGATTGGCCCCCCGGCCAAAGCGGCCGTGCCGAAGTTGATGGAGATCGCCAACTCGCGGTCGAACACGGGCGCCGCGGCGGTCCGCGCGCTGGGACGAATGGGCCCGGCCGCCGCCGAAGCGATCCCGCTATTGGAAAAATTCGCCACCGGCGACAACTGGCCCCATCTGCGCGAAGACGCCTTAGAAGCGCTCCCGTACCTGCGCGGCGAAAAGAAACTTTCGGAACGCGAGGGAGCTACGAACAAGGCGCCTAATCCCAATAATCTTATCCCCAAGACCCCATCGAAGGATCGGAAATAAGCGCTATTCGGCCAGGCGCCGCGCGATCAGGGTCGCGGCCTCTTCCAGCACTTGCTCGTCGCTTGTATCGAAGGCGGCCAGCAGGTGGCTGTCGGCGTCGATCTGGTTCCGGTTCTCGGCCACGGCGCTGCCGCACACGCCAGGGCGGATGTCGCGGATCTGCGCGCATGGGTCCCGGAAAGCCGCGCTGCGGTCGTGAACCAGTTTTGTTAAGTTGTCTCAATCAAGGGCGCACGCACGACGCGCCGTCGATCGATCGGGGCTATTCCCTCTACGCGCAACAAAATGCGGGCCATCTCGCGCAGAATTTGAGGGCAGTCTAATGGCAGATTACACACTGGGAATGTCCCAACCCTTAAACGCTCAACCGCGAGCAAGCTTGCTTCTGCTTATAACTATGGTCACGCTTCTCGTCGCGTCCTCTTGCGGGCCCAGACGGGGCGAGGTCGCCGTCGGACCTCCGGAGGAAGAGACTGCGCAGATCGTGCCAGAGCTGCCTCTGGCAGACGTCTCGGTGGCGTTCGAGATTGGCAAGCGAGACGCTTCGCGAGTGCCCGAAACGATTCAGGTCACGTACAAGAACGAGTCGTCCGCGAAAGGAGCGTTCGAGCTGCCGGGGCCAAATTTGGAACCTTCGAGCGAGGTTTATAGCACTCGATGGATCGCTGTCACGACCGAGGCGAAAGAAGATTTGAGCTTGAGCGCGATTTGGGGAGGCGCTTTTGCTCGCATGCCTTCAAAAGCGAAATGGTCGAGACGCGCTTCGATGGCCATTCTGGCCCCCGCGGAAAGCGTGACGGTCGAGTATTCGCTCGAGGAATTCGGCATGATGATGCACGCCACACGGGCGAATCTGACGGCGAACTTCCGGGCTTGCTACCGCGCCGGCAAACATGAAACCAAAATGCAGGTAATTGTCGTCGATGGCGATGACGTGGAAACCAAAAAAACTTCCCATACCCTCCTCGCCAATCTATCGCCCCCCGATTTTTCGATGCATCCCGATCTCGATGAATTGGCCAAACCGGAGGCGTGGCAGCGCGCCCAGGGGGAAATTGAAAAGAAAGCCGAGTGAGCAAACCAGTGGGCGAAGATAGCAGCCGCCGTTCTGCGCGAGGCTCCCCAGGCATGTCGGCAATCAAAGGGAAATCGCAACCGATGATTAATCGCAAAGCGATCGGCAGGATGTATTGCTGCGCTGCGATGGGCCTGATCGCATTGGCGACATCCTGCAGCGAAAGACCTCGCGCGGATCAACCAGAAGAGACTGCCATGGGGCCGCACATCGAAAAGGACGATCTGATTCCCAAGTTAGCCATCTCAGACGTCGCCATTTCATTCAAAGTTTCGAAAACCGACGCCACTGGGCTGCCAGAAGCGATTCAAATTCATTTCTCCAATTCGACAGCGGAGACCGGCGCATTTGAACTCCCCGGACCGATCCTGGGAGATTCCGCACAGGAGGGCCGTCCACAGATCGCACTTCGGACATCGATTCCCGAGGAGTTCAACGTCGATCTCTTTCAGGCAGGGTACTTCGCGCGCCAACCGCCCGAGGCGTCGCTGCCAAAGCAAGACTCAGTGGCCGTTCTCCGGCCGAACGGGAGCATAACGGTGGATTACGCACTCGCTGAGTTTCGCTTGATCACCAAGAATGATTCGCCGAAAGCGGAGACGACGTTTCGATCACTCTATCGCGCCGGCGCAGTGAAGACCGAGTTGCGCGTGCTCCTGATGTATCCACTGGAGCCGATGGCGCGGAAGGAATCGTCTCCGGTCGTTGTGCCCCTTTCACGCCCCAACTTCTCCACGGAACTCGATCAGAGCAAGATGCTCAGCGCGAAGGATATCGAAACGATGCTCAATCAATCGTATCTGGAGAATGCGGAACCGTAAGGCGCTATGAGAGCCCCAATTCGCCAATCGAATGAGTAGCACTCTCTTTCTACGCCAGTCGCTTCGCAATCAATCGGGCGGCCTCTTCCAGCATTTGCTCGTCGCTTGTATCGAAGGCGGCC
>DASXPZ010000078.1:0-8901 GCA_036493275.1 Pirellulales bacterium | reverse complement strand
TCGTCGATGTAGCGGGCGCAGGAATGATTAGCCCTCTTTCTCCGTCACGAACTGGAAGCCGTGATAGGCCTCGTTGCCGTGTTCGCCGAGGTCGAGACCTTCGCGTTCTTCTTCCGGCGTGACGCGCAAGCCCACGGTCATCTTGAGGATCGTGAACAGGATGGCGCCGCAAGCCATGGCCCAGAGGAAGACAGCGCCGACGCCAACGGCCTGGCCGATCAACTGCTTCGCGCCACCGCCGTTAAAAAGCCCCGGGAACGGCGAGAGTTCGCCGGTGCCTGTCGAGAAGAGACCCAGCGACAGAGTTCCCCAAGCGCCGCAGACGCCATGCACGGAGATGGCGCCGACCGGATCGTCAACCTTGAGCGTGTTCTCGACGAACAACACGGAGAGCACGACTAAGGCGCCAGCGACGCCTCCGATGATGAGCGAAGTCGGAATGGTGACCCAAGCGCAAGGGCAAGTAATGGCCACAAGGCCGGCTAAGGCGCCGTTCATGGCCATTGTCGCCTCCCACTTGCCGAAGATCATGCGAGAGGTCATCAAAGCCATGATGCAACCGATCGCGGCGGCGGCGTTCGTATTGATCGTCACCTTGGCGATCAGACTCGGGTCGGCCGACATGGTGCTGCCGGGATTAAACCCGAACCACCCCAACCACAAAATGAAGACGCCCAAGGCGACCAGCACCAGGTTGTGCCCTGGGATGGCCTTCGCTTTGCCATCGGGGCCAAATTTGCCCAAGCGCGGGCCAAGAATGAACGCGCCAATCAACGACAGCCAGCCACCGCAACTATGCACCACGGTCGAGCCGGCGAAATCGAAGAAGTTCCACTTCGTGGCCAGCCAACCCCCGCCCCAGATCCAGTGGCCAGAGACCGGATAGATCACAGCCGACACGACCGCCGAGTAGATCATATAGGAAGTGAACTTGGTGCGCTCTGCCATCGCGCCCGAGACGATCGTGGCCGTGGTGGCTGCGAACACGAGTTGGAAGAAGAACTTGGCGTCCAGCGGGATGAACGTCCAGGAGAGAGCAGCCCAATCGGCTTCGGGATTGATCATCGCCCCGCTCAAGCCGCCCCAGACGTCGTTGGCCGCGCTCGGCTTGCCGTCTGCGCCCATGTTCGTAGCGAACATGATGCTGAAGCCGATCAACCAGTAGGTGATACTGCCAAAACAGTAGTCGAGCATGTTTTTCATGCAGATGTTGACGGCGTTCTTGGCGCGGGTCAGGCCCGTTTCGACCAAGGCGAAGCCTGCCTGCATCCACATCACCAAAAAGCCGGTAATCATCACCCAGATCGTGTCGAGCGCGTGGGAAGTCAGCGGTAAGGTCTTGTTGAGACCATCCGGCGCTGGTATCGTTCCGGCCGCGACGGCGGCTTCCTCTTTTTTCATGTCGCCAACAGCCGCCTCGCCCGGCTCATCGGGGGCCTTCGACGCGCCTTCGGTCGGCGCGGTCGCCGCTGGTGGCTCGGCCGCTTTGTCTTGGGCCGTCGACGGATTCCACATTAGGGTCATTACCCCCAGCGCTGCGGCGACGACCGCCCACGTAATAATTCGACCCTTTCGATCTTTGGTCCATTTCATGCTCATTTGACTCATCTCCACTAAAAAGACAGAAGGACGAAAAAAACAACGTCGCAGCCGATACGTAGAAACCTACGTTCGCGCGCAACAAGGCGCAAACAAACGCGGAATCTCAGCACAAGCCGAAACGAACGAGCCGCTAGGCACGGGAAACGCCGGATTGACAACCGCAGAAGGACGGGCCCTCGAAATAAGCAATTCCGTACCCGCTGAAGGGACGGTGTGCCGAGCGGCATGCAAAGAACGTGCCAGCAACGATTACCCCGCCTCACCGGACCTGCTTCGTTAGCGCGTAAACACTTGCTTCACGGGCCATTGTGGCGATTTGCCTGGCGAGGCCCTGAATTGACGACTATTGGGTTTGCCAATTCCTTACGCAGCGACTGAGGCGCGCCTGCGCAGACCGCCTTGTCTACCGGGCACGCGAGCGACGCCAAACTTCGCCAAATGCGAATCGAACGAGGTCGAGCGCGATTTCACCAGCAGCCCGGGGAAGTATTTCCCGGACTGCGTGGATCGCAGGATGCGATCCCAAAAAAGCGACGAAAGTCGTTATTTTGCGAGCCGTGAGCAGCTTGGCTGCGAACACGGGGGAGGAGAATGCCACGATGGCATTTTTCCCCGGACAACTACGGCGCGGCGTTCAATTCTCTCCAGATGTCGGCGAACCACATCAGCCCGGCGCGGCGCTGGCCGATGCCGGAGAAGTGCCGCCGCGTGCCGATTCCGCCGCGATTATCTCCCGCCAGGATGTCGGTGTCAGGGCCCGCGCGAAAGCCGGGCGTTTTCACCAGTTGATCGATCGCCGCGCGAATCCGGCCTTCTCCCGCCGGGTCGTTATAGACGGTGGGATGCAACGTCGATTTCGCCAAGAACCACGGCGGATCGAAGCCCCATTCTTTGGCCAACGCCTCGCGAATCGTGGACATGTTTTTTACGTAATAATCGGTCGGGCGGTGCTCGATTACATCCGACTCTCCCTGTTGCCACAGAACCGCGCGAAAATGCCCCGTCGTCTTGCCGGCCGCAGCAAGTTGTTCGTACAGTTTCTCGCCGGGAAGCCACTGCCGGGTTGAAGTTCCGCCGACCGCGACATTCACAAACCCGATTGGCACGCGCGCCAGAGGCAGCAACAGGTTGCCTGTCGTCGGCCAGATCGTTCCGCCGTCGCCGGCGTTGGGCTGGGGGTCGTTGGCCACCTTCCATTGCTTCTTCACGATGTCGTAGGCCACTACCCTGCCTTGCGGATCTTCGACCTTCGTGATTTCATCGTTCGCCCCCACGGCGTACGACTGGCCCGCGATCAAAAACACCTCGCCGACGCCGAACGGCTCGACACTGGCCACAGCCAAGGTTTTGTCGTCCTTTCGCGCGCGGACTTCAAGGCGATACCAGCCGCCGGCCGGCACGCGCACGTCGGCCGACCAAAGTTGGCCGGCGCGTTTACCTTCGGCCTTCGCCCAATCGGTCCCGGCGCCGTAAGCGTCGGCCAGGGGCGCAGCTCGAAATTCGAACAGCGTGTCGTCGAGAATCGTTCCCCTGGCAGCGGCAAGATCGAGCTCGACGCGCACGTCGGCATATCCGAGCGCCGGCCCGCCGGGCTCATGGTCGTGCGCTCGGCGCGGCTCGAACGCTTGCCGCTGCACCACTTGATGCGGCAGCGGAGAACGCAGCGACAACGCTACTGGCTCGTCGGCAAAGGCTTCCCGCGGCGCGGTTAAGAAGACGACGCCCAGGCATAACTGCGCGATGAACGCAAAACGCAGGCTTGAACTTGCGGGCCGAAGCGGCGCGAGTCTTCTGTTCGTTGATGTTGTTTCCACAGTCAGATTCTCCCAACGCGATTGGCGACTATTTGGGCCGATGATTGCTCGGCTTTTTTGCGTGTCATCGAGGAATTACATTAGGATGAAAGGGCAGATCAACGCCGCATGTTTCGTTCGGAATGCGGAGCGGCAGGGACCGAGTGCATCTTAGCGGCGCGATCGTGCAACTGGTAGGATGTTCGCCCATCTGCTGCGCTCCGTCTCGTGCTTTACTCCTCATAACTTTCAGGCCTGGATGTACACGTTTCAAATCTCGCTCCACGCCAGGTCAGACGAAGTGACCGCTGGCGGCGAACTGTTGCGCGCAGGGAGCGATTATCCGACGCTCTGCGTCCCCAACTGCGCGCTTCTGGCAACCTTTCCGTACAGCTTCGAGACCGTCGCCGCGGAGTTGGCCTCGCTGGGGCGGCTTTATATCGAGCCTGACGGGTCGTTCGTGTGGGTCTCGTCGAAAGCCGATCTCCAGTGGCAAGTTGACGGCGTCTTGTACGACCGCGACGAGCGATTGCTCTTCGTCGATCTCAAAGGGAGTTGTCCCACCGAAGAGTTCGATCGCATCCTGACCGCCTGCGGCTGGCCCGCGACGCCCGTCATGATGCAACTCACTCACGAAGCTGTGTTTGTCGACGAAGAGACGTTTCGAGAATTGGCGAGCGCGCTACCATAGCTTCATCGATTGCTCGAACAAGCTGGCGAGATCTTCTTCGCTGGCCGGGCGGGGCGAAAGCTTGGTCACGCGGTGCTGCATGATGGCGCCGCGCGCCAGCCGAGACACGTCGGCCGCGGTGAAGCCGATCGCACCGAGTCCGTTCGGCAATTTCAAATCCTGCATCAGTTCCAGCAGCCACTCGGCCAGGATCTTTCCAGCGTCGGTTGCCTTTCTGCCCGCGACGTCGACGCCGAGGGCCGCCGCCGCTTGCAAGTGCCGCTCAGCCGAAGTGACCGCCGTAAACCGGAACACCGCCGGCGCCGAAAGGACCACCGAAATTCCGTGCGGCACAAGCGCGTGATCGTCGGGATAGCCCGCCGGGTGATAATTGCGAACCATTCCGCTGATCGGATACGACATGCCGTGGCAGAGATGCACGCCCGCGTTGCCAAAGCCCATCCCGGCGTAGCTGCTGGCCAGCAGCATCTGCCAGCGGGCTTCGTCGTCGCCCGCGTCCGCGCAAGCGCGGCGCAGATACCGCGAAGTGATCTCCAGCGATCGCAAGCTCCAAATGTCGCTCACCGGATTGGCGCCTTGATACGCCGGGCGAAGGTTTGGTCGCTCCGGGCGCGGCCGCGTGTTGAACGGGATCGCCGTAAACGATTCGAGCGCGTGGCAGAGGACGTCCAAACCGGTCGAGGCCGCCACCAGCGGAGGTTGCGTTCGCGTGTTATCAGGATCGACAATGCCCAGCGTCGGTTTCAAACGCCGATGCGCAATGCCGGCCTTGGCGTGCGTCTCGGTCAGGTCGAAGATCACTACGCCGGTCGTTTCGCTCCCGGTGCCGGCGGTGGTGGGGATGGCGATAAGTGGTTTGAGCGGACCCGGCACGGGACGGGCTTGCCCAACCGGCGCGTTCACATAGGTCAGCAGATCGGCCGGGTAACTGGCGTACAGATTCGCGGCCTTGGCGGTGTCGATTGTTGATCCACCGCCGACGGCGACATAGGCGTCAAAGACGCCCGCCGCAGCCACGGCGATCGCCTCGGCCAGCGAAGCGTCGGTCGGCTCGACTCGCACGCGATCAAAGAGCTCGAACTTTATTTGATTGCGCTTGAGCGAATCGATCGTCGTCGCAACCGGCGGCAAGCGAGCCATCCGCGGATCGGTGACCAGCAGCACGCGTTTCACGCCCATGTCGGCCAGATCCATGCCAACCTCGGCCGTGGCGCCGGGGCCAAAGCGCAGATTGCTGGTCGCCATCTCAAAACTGGAATCATTCATACGCGCGTTGATTTACTGCCGGCTGCTGACGCCGAATTGTTCGAGCTTTTTGCGAAGCGTTGCCCGGTGAAGTCCCAGGCTGCGCGCGGCCGAGACTCGCTGACCGTGGTGCGTGCGCATGGCGACTTCCAACAACGGCGGCTCGACGACGTGCAATAGGCGATCGTACAGATCCTCGGCGCCCTGGGTTTCGCGGAATTGCCGCTCCGCCCAGCATCGCACCAATCCGGCGATCGCCCCAGCGTCGGTCTCTTCGATCATCGGCGCGGTTGGGACGGGGAAATGCTCCGGCCCGATCGGTCCGCCGCGGGCGACGATCACGGCGTGCTCGACGGCGTTGCGCAGCTCGCGAACGTTGCCCGGCCAGCGACGCCGGCAAAGCTCGGTGAGCGCGGCCTTGGTCAGCACCGGCCTGGCGCCGGCGCCTTTCGAGCGCGCGAGGAAGGCCTCGGCCAGCAGCGGAATATCTTCTGCGCGTTCGCGTAGCGGCGGCAATGGGATCTCGAAGACCGCCAGGCGAAAATAGAGATCTTCGCGGAAGGCCCCGCTGCGGATCTCGGCTCGCAGATCGCGATTCGTCGCCGCGATGACGCGGAACGCTGTCTGACGCGGTTGCGTTTCTCCCACCGGCGTGACTTCGTGCTGCTCCAGCACGCGCAGTAGTTTCACTTGCACGCTGGCCGGAATATCGCCCGCTTCGTCGAAAAAGACCGTGCCGCCGTTGGCCAGTTCCAACAGGCCTTGTCGCGCGGTCGCCGCGCCGGTGAACGCCCCGCGCGCGTGACCGAACAATTCGCTCTCGACCAACGTGGGGCTGAGCGCCGCCAGGTTGACCGGCGCGAGCGGCGTCGCGGAGCGTTGTGAGTGGCGATGGATGGCGCGGGCGACCAACTCCTTGCCCGTTCCGCTTTCGCCGGTGATCAACACCGAGGCGTCGGTCGGCGCCACCAGCGCAATCCGCTTGAAGACTTCCTGCATCGCGGCGCTCGCGCCGAGCAATTCGTCATCGGTGTTCCAATAGTCGGCCGTGTCGGCCGCGGGGGCGAGCGTCGGCCGCGTCAGGGCTCGCCCCGCCACGGCGGCCGCCTGATCGAGATCGAACGGCTTGATCAGGTATTCAAACGCCCCTTGCGAGAGGGCTGTCACGGCGGTCGCCAGGCTGCCGAAGGCCGTCATAATCACGACAGGCGTGCTCGCAGAAAGTCGCTTCAATCGCCCGAGCGCTTCCAAACCGTCCATTCCGGGGAGACGGATATCGAGCATCACCAGGTCGGGCGCCTGACGGCCGACTTGCTCGAAGGCTTCTTCGGCCGAGGAGGCGATCGCGACGCGATGTCCCTCTTCTTCGAACAGCCGGCGCAACGCCCAGCAGATGCTCTCTTCGTCATCGACGATCAGAATCTGACTCATGCTACTTCTGCCTTCTCAGTTCCAACGAACTCGTTGAATTGTTTGCGTCGGACCGTTCCAGAGACCGAGAGCGCGTGCGTTCTGTGTGGGTCGCGTCTTCTAGTGTAACGTCAAACGGTTCCGCTGTTTGAGCAACTTTCGAGCAAGCTAGCCCGGCATTTTTGCGGCGGCGGCCTCGATTTCGCGATCTGTCGTGGCGCCGGCGAGCGCGGTCGGCGTTGGGAGCATGTCCTCGGCGTCGCGTAATAGCGAAAGCTCGAAACAAGTCTCGTCCCCCACTCTGCGGTAGCGCAGCTCGCCGCCGTGCGCCTCGGCCACCTGGCGGGCGACCGTCAGACCGAGGCCAACTCCCTCGGGCTTGGTCGTCAGCAGTGGCTCGCCCAAACGCGGTTCGAGCGCGGCAGGCAACCCGGCGCCGCTGTCGAAGACTTGAATCCAGACGCGGTTCGGCTCGTCGATGATCTGAATGCGGACCTTGCCCCCCGAACCGACCGCTTCGATGGCGTTGAGCAACAAGTTCATCAGCGCCTGGCGGACCTGATCTCGATCCGCGCGTAACGTCGCGCTCGACTCAGCCGCGGCGAGCGTCAGCTCGATCCGTCGATGGCGCGTCCTCGGCGCCAAGAGCGCGATCAACTCTTCGGCCAATTCGCGCGGATCGCACACGCGGCGCCGCGGCTCCTCGGGTTGACCGGCTGAGAGAAACCGTTTGAGATGTTCTTCGGTCAGGCTGAGTTGTCGCAAGGCCACGTCGAGACTTTCTTGATCGACCATATGGCAATGCCGCTGGTGCATCTGCACCGCCATCAGCGCGCCGGCGACGTCGTTGCGCAGATTGTGAGCCAAACCGCCGCTTAAGCGTCCCAGCACCGAGAGCCTTTCAGCCCGCACGATCGCCTGTTGAAGTTCATCGAGCTGGCGGGCCAGCTCGTTGACGCTCACGGCCAGATCGCGCAACTCGTCGTTTCGCTCTGGCATTTCTTCGGGCGTGAAATCTCCCTCGGCTAGTCGGCCCAGCCGTGCGCGAATGTCGAGGATGGGCAGGCTCAATTGGCGCGCGATGAAGCCGGCCACCGCCACGCAGAGGATGAGCGCTACGCCACCGACGAGCAATGGCGGCAGAACTGCCTGCCGCCGCGCCGCGCGCAGATCTCCTTGCGGATAGAGAAGATGGACGATCGTCGACTCGCCATTACCTCCGCGCCGACCTGCGGGGAGCGCGATATGATAAAAGCCGCTCTCGCCTAGCGTGATCGGCGGCCCCAGTGTCAGATCTTGCCAGCGCTGCGTGATGCGATCGACTGGCAGCGGTCCCTCGAATTGGCGGCCACTCGACGCCACCACCTTCCCGGAGGTGTCGGTCAGGGCGAACTCTGCGCCGGCCAGTCCGTGCATTTGCTCGAGCACGCGCGCCGTGAGGGGGAACTTGGCGTCCGAAAGGGTGCGCGCCACGTCGCGCAATTGTCGCTCGACCTCGGACCCGGTCCGCGACGCCGCCAACCAGGCGTTCAGCAAGCTGACGCTGACCACGGCGGCAAGCATCATGCCGGCCAGCGGCAACAAGATCTGATAACGAATTGGCCAGCGCATCGAAGAGACCATACGGCCATTGAAGCCCCGCTCTCCATGATAGAAACGCAGGAGGGGCAATTCAACCGAAGGGATGGCGGCTCCGCGGCGCGGTCGTCGAGCCGACGCGCCAGAATCGTCTGTCTAGCGGATCCGCAGGTCTCGAGCGCGGCGACTGGCGACGTCGTCCCCTGGTTGATTCGCGTCCGGAGGAGTCGCAGGGGGAGCGGCCGGCCCGCCTGGACGCGCCGCGACGAGTGGCTCTATGCTGACGTCGTCGATCCAGACTTCGCCCAGACCGGAGAGGGCGAACGTAATGGTCGATGTGCCGGAACTGTCGACCATCCGGTAGGCGTTCCACTCTTTCCAATTGGCCGACGACGAAACCCGTTCGGCCAGGGCCTCTCCGCCCAGCGAATCGAGAATGAGCAGACTGTCCGGACTGCCGACGATTGGCGCCGGCACGAGGACGCGCGCGTGGAGTCGCACCAGCGTCCCTGGCTCTAGCGGAATCGGCGGCGTGGTGATCCATACCGGAGGGGTCTCGATTTGCGCCGGCACAGTCGTCGG
>DASXPZ010000077.1:0-1535 GCA_036493275.1 Pirellulales bacterium | reverse complement strand
ACAGTGAATCCATCGCCGGGTAAGCGCGGGCGCGTCCGATATGTCTGGTGGCGCGCTCATCACGGGCTCCCTGGCCATGCGAAGTGGCGCGCAGTCGCGCGTGCTGCCCAGGTTCCAGTCTCGACGGCTTTTCACATCGTTGTATGCCTTCTCGACGCGGCGTCACGCGGCCATCCGCGCGGATCGATTGAGGACTTTAAGCCCTTCGATTGCGCTGGGATCGTTGACGTATCGCACGACAAGGTCGACCGCGTTGTCGAGGTTCTTCGAGAAATCCACTGGATAGAAGGCAATATGATTGCCGAGTGGGACGATAGGCAGCCGCAACGTGAAGACAATGGTGCCGCCAACCGTGCATCTGCGTATAGGTCACGCAATGAAAGCGTGACAAATACATTTGTCACGCATCGGAAGCGTGACGGTCCCGGTTCGTCACGCAATGAAAGCGTGACAACGCCTGCTGTCACGCCAGCAAACGCACCAGAAAGAGATAAAGATTTAAATATCTTCTCTTCTGAGAACTCCGCTGCGCGCGCGCGAGCCGAAATTCCCAATCAGAAAAACGAACCGGCTGGCTCGCTCGCTACGGCCCTGTGTGGGGCGCTTGCTCGCCAGCCTATCACCGGGCAGGCGACGGAGGCGAAACCGCCGAGCGCAATGTCACGCGCCGAGCTAGCCGCGCTGTACGATGGTAGGCGAGCAACCGGGGGCGACCACCAATGAGAACCACCAAGCGCGATCCGCTCCCCTGCCAGGAGTGCAGCGGCGTCGTCGCTCGACCTCGCCGCATATTCTGCTGCGACCGCTGTAGTCACCGCTGGTGGCGGCGCCATGAGGCGCGAACTAGGCCGCCGCGGCGCGATTATTGGCGCGCGCACTACGCGGAGACGAGAGCGCGGCTCGCAGTGGCGGCGACCATCGGGGCCGCGCCGTGAGTGACCCCTTCGCCGGCCTCCCGCGCAAGCATTTCGGGGCGATCCTTGCCGATCCTCCGTGGGCGTTTCAAACATGGTGGTCCGGCCGATCAAATAAGCTGCCGTCGCCTAAAAAGAAATTCTCTTACCCGTCGAGAGCAACTGAGTCGGACTATGATGTAATGCGGGAACCCGAGCTGTCGTCGCTGCCCGTTGAAATTCTGGCAGCCAACGACTGCGTACTGTTCTTATGGACTTGTTGGCCCGTTTTGGAATGGTCGCTGCGAACGATCAAGGATTGGGGATTTGAGTTCAAGACTTGCGGCTTTTGCTGGGTTAAGGCGCGCGCCAATCAAATTGAAATGTTCAACGAGGACATCGACCCACACATGACGCTGGGCTATTGGACGCGCTCGAACTCGGAAGTCTGCTTGTTGGCAACGCGCGGCAAGCCGAAGCGCCAAGACGCCGGGATCAAGCAAGCCATCATTGAGCCCCGCCGCGAGCACAGCCGCAAGCCGGACGAGTTCTACAGTCGCGTCGAGGCCTATTCGCCCGGCCCGCGTGTAGAGCTCTTCGCCCGGCAGGCGCGCGAGTGGTGGACGCCATGGGGCAACGAGG
>DASXPZ010000076.1:0-4941 GCA_036493275.1 Pirellulales bacterium | reverse complement strand
CGATAACTACCGCCTGCACCTGCTGGCTTCTGGCCTCGCTGTGATGACCGCGAGAATCCGACTCCAGTTTGCCAGGGCGGTCTTTCGGTCGGCGACTCGGCATCGACTGATTGGATCCAACCCGTTCGAGGACGTAACGATCAAGTCGAGCATGCCGGACAAGAGCTACTTTGTCACACCCGCAGAAATCGCCACCGTGATCGAAGCGGCTCCGGACCATCACTGGCGCCTAATCATCGCGTTGGCCCGCTGGGGAGGTCTCAGGACGCCGAGCGAGACGCTATCGCTCCGCTGGCAGGATATCGACTGGGAACGCTCCAGGATCAACGTCCAGAGCCCAAAGACAGAGCGGTTCGCCAACAAGGGCTCGCGCGTGATCCCGCTGTTCCCCGAACTGCTGCCCTACCTTCGAGACTCTTTCGACGCCGCGGAGGATGGCGCCGTCTATGTGGTGAATCCTCGCTATCGCAAAGGGCTCCAGAGGGATCGGGGCTGGCGCGACTGCAACTTGCGCAACATGATGCTGTTGATACTGAAACGCGCAGGCGTCAAGCCGTGGGGCCGGCTGTTCCACAATCTGCGATCGAGCCGGCAGACCGAGTTAGCGAACAAGCACCCGGCGCACGTGGTTTGCAGTTGGCTCGGCAACACCGAAGCCGTCGCGCGGCAGCACTATCTCCAGGTGACCAGCGAGCACTTCGAAGCAGCGACAAAGAGCGCTGAATCTGTTGTGCACCCAGTTGTGCAGTCAGTATCCGTTTTGCCTTGTCGCGACTCGTCAGGGGTTGCGAATTCTGCGGAGATAGCGTGAAACGCGGGGAATAATGCACGTCCTGGAGTTTCCTCGGAAGGCGAAATAGACAGGCGTTTTGCAGCGTCGCCCCCGCATTCTCTCGCCCCAATACCTGGGCCGGAAGCCACGGCGGGCCGTTTTTCAGGTTGCATTCGGCCGGCCGATCGACATACTAATCCACGGTTGCCGATGCGTTGCCTGCGGCTCATGGCCTCGGCCTCATCGGTTCGCCCTCGCCCTCCCGCCTGCCGTGCGTCCGCTGGTTGCTTGCGGTCGCCCCCTGCCCCTGCTTTATCCCGCCAGAGAAAATCAAGGAGTCCTTCGATGCCCCTTTCACCAAGGGCGCTCCGTCGCGAGCGCGCGTTTACGCTAGTCGAACTCTTGGTTGTGATTGCCATCATCGGCATTTTGATCGGGCTGCTATTGCCGGCCGTGCAAATGGCGCGCGAGGCGGCTCGAAAGTCGCAATGCAAAAACAATCTGAAACAGTTGGGCATCGCGCTGCACGGTTTCGAAGGAACTCAAGGGCAGTTTCCCACCGGTGGGCAGGGGACGGTCCCTAGCACCGGCTCCACAAACTTTGATCTCCATTCCACGTTTACCTATCTACTGCCCTACCTTGAGCAAACTACGTCCGCCAACCTGATGAACCTTGCCTTTGCGTACAACGACAAGCGGGCGCCCAACAACCAGGTCGCCGCCCGCACGGTCATTCCAGGTTTGATCTGTCCTAGCAACGGCCTGGCGGAGCCCGATCCGCAAGCTTATGGCCAAACAGACTACGCGGCCACGGTGCATGTAGACATCGACCCAACCACAGGACTTGGGAATAACGCGACTCGCGTCGACGGCGCCCTGGCGCTCGGCGGCACGCGGCTCGCCCTGATCACCGACGGCCTGAGCCACACCATTGCTCTGGCCGAAGACAACCCAATGAATTATGAAACCGTTTCGCCGTATGTCGTCTCGCCGAATCCCGACCCGATCATCAAAGCAGGCAACGACGCCGATGCTCCGACTACCAGCGGCAATCGGGCGATGAACCGCTGGGCCGAGCCAGACAATGGATTTGGCGTCTCTGGTCCCGGAAACATGGCGCCGGGGAAACAGCCTTACGTCAACAACAACAGCTCACCGATTGGCGGCCCGGCAGATTGTTCTTGGGCCTTGTCCAACTGCGGTCCAAACGGCGAGATTTTCAGCTTGCACCCCGAAGGCGCCCACGTCGTGTTGTGCGACGGCAGCGCGCACTTTCTATCGGCCCAGATCGATTTCGTCACACTCCGTTCGCTGATTTCACGCGGCGAAGGGGTGCCGACAGGGCAGTATTAATCGTCGAATGCCAGCTTTACCTGCCCCCCATGCGAGCCGGTAAACCCGGTTTTCTGCTTGCAATAATTCGTGGGCATTTGCGATACTTATGAACGCTCGCTGATGGATGGAATTCCGTTTGCGAGCGCCCCGCCAACGACAACCGCCCGTCGGGAAAAGCCGCCACTCGCGGTCGCTCTCACCGCTGGGCGCCTGCCTATGCTTGCCCACCGGCGCTCGGTCCTGATTGGGTCCGAGCGCCAGCACCCGTTTGAGTCGCCAAGGCCGTCACGCATGCCGACCCACGGACGTAAATTCACAGGGGTGTTCCGCGGCGTTCCGACGCTAGCGGTTGCGGCGTCATTGTTTATTAGCCTGGCGCCGTTCTCGAGCTCTCGGCTGTCAACCGCCCGCGGCGATGAGCTGGCGGCGCCACAAACGCCTCCCTCTATCGCTTCACCCTCCCCTAACGCTACCTCGGCAGTCTCCATCGCTCCCGACGCGGCAGCGTCGAACCAAAAAATGCGGGAGCGGGTGGATGTGTTGATTGAGTCGAATCAGGTCGTGCCGCTGGCGCCGCTGGCGAGCGACGCCGAGTGGTTCCGACGGCTATCGCTCGACCTGATTGGGCGGATCCCATCGGTCGCCGAGGTCCGGCAGTTCCTCGACGACGCGGCGCCCAACAAGCGCGAGGCCGCCGTCGATCGGCTGCTGGCCAGTCCGGAACACGCGCGGCACATGGCGACCGTGTTCGACGTGGCGCTCATGGAACGGCGTCCGGAAAAGTATGTCACGTTGGCTGAGTGGCAGCGTTTCCTGTTCGATTCGTTTCTGGCCAACAAACCGTACGATCAATTGGTTCGCGAGATCCTGGCGGCCGACAGCGTCGATCCGGCCAAACGCCCGGCGTCGCGTTTTTTGCTCGATCGCGAAGCTGAGGGGAACCTGTTGGCTCGCGACGTCGGCCGGATGTTCTTCGGCATGGATCTGCAATGCGCGCAGTGCCACGATCACCCGTCGATCTCGGACTACTATCAGGCAGACTATCAAGGGCTGTTCGCGTTTTTCAATCGCGCGTTGGTGTTCACGGAGAAGCCGGAGAAAGACAAGGATGGGAAAGAGAAAAAACCTCTGACCTTTCTGGCCGAAAAGGCCGATGGCGAAGTGAATTACCAGTCGGTCTTCGACGCGTCGCGCAAGGGATCGGCCCTGCCGAAGGTCCCTTTCGGCCAGCCGATTGCCGAGCCATCGTTCCCGAAAGGGCAGGAGTACACCGTCGCGCCGGCGGCCAATGTCCGCCAGATCCCCAAGTACAGCCGCCTGGCGCAATTGGCGGGCGCCGTGACCGCGGGAGACAATCCGGCCTTTCGCCGCGCGATTGTCAATCGTCTCTGGGCGCAGTTGATGGGGCGCGGCCTGGTCGAACCAGTCGATCTGCACAACGACGGCAACCCCCCTACTCATCCGGCCCTGCTGGAGTTATTGGCGAATGAGTTTCCGGCCCTGAACTTCGACATGCACGGGCTGCTTCGCGAGCTGGCGCTGACAAGGACCTACGCTCGCTCGTTGGATCTTCCCCCCGAGATCGATCAGCGTGGCGCCGAGTTGGCGGCGCAACTGGCGGCGCTAACCGCGGAACGCGATAAGGCCGAGGCCGCTAAGCAGCAAGCTCAGAATACCGCAAATCAGGCCCTCGCGGTGGTGACCAAAGCGCGGCAGGCGGCGACGCCGATCGCCGACGAGTTGGCCACGGCGCAGGGGGCCGTCGCCGCGGCGAAAAAATCGCTTGTTGCTTCGACGGCTGCTGTGGCCACCGCGCAGACTAGCCTGCCCAATAAGCAAGAAGCGGCCCGATTGGTCAGCGAGGCCAACTCGAAGACTCAAGAAGCCTCGCAAAAGCTGGCAGGCGACAAAGGGCTGGTTGAAGCCGCGACGAAAATCAAAACCCGCGCGGAGCAGTTGGCCACCGAAGTCGCCGCATTGCAAAAAAGCCTGGCGGACAATCAAGCGACGATGAAGACCGCTGCCGAGCAACTCACTGCGCAGGAACCGCTGATTGGGCCGCTCGAAGCGAAGTACGCGCCGCTGGCAAAGGATCTGGCCGCCGCCGTCGAGTTGTCGAAGGCAGCCGATGTTCGCCTGCGGGCAGAAGCAACAGCGGCTCTAGCGGCCGACGGCCGCCTGGCCGAGGCGCAAGCTGTCGTTGAAGTTCATAAGTCATCCGCGGCAGTGACCGCGGCCCGCAATCTCGCCGCCCAATCGGTCGGTGAACTAACGGCGGCGCGAGCGGCCGTGGCGGCCTTCGGGCCAGAAATGACCGCGGCCAACATGGCACTGGCCACGGCGCAGCAGGTTGCGATAACCGCCGGCCAGTCGATGGAAGAGACGCGTAAGCAACAAGCCGATAAAAAGTCGATCCTCGACGCCGTAGCAGACGCCTTGGCCAAGACCGAGATTGCCCAGCAAAAGTTGCCCGGCTCGGCCGAATTGGCGCAAGCGGCCAGTTCGTTGAAGACGAAGGTCGAGCAATTAACCGCCGAGTCGAAGAGCATCGACGCCCAGATCCCGGAGCGCGAAGCCGCCATGAAAGCGGCCGCCGACGCAATCCAATCCTCAAAGCAAGCGGTCGACGCGGCCTCGGGCAAGCTGGCGGCGCTCAACACCACCGCGCAGACATGCGAACAAGCCGCTAGCACGGCCGAGCAGCAAGTCGGCGTGGCGATCGCCGGCGTCGATCAGGCGAGGCAGATTGTCGCCGAGCGAGCCAGCGTTCGCGCGGCCGCCGCCACGCTCAAGCCCCTTACTCCTGAGCAACTTGCCTGGAGTATGATGCAAGC
>DASXPZ010000075.1:0-4536 GCA_036493275.1 Pirellulales bacterium | reverse complement strand
TCGGCCCGGTGTTTGTTCGTGCTCGTTACCATCATAATTCTTTTTTGAAGAAGTCCGAAGTTGCTCTCGATTGCGGTATTTATTCAACGGAGATATGGGGATGCGGAGAAGATGAGGAGATAGGAATTCAGTTTGCTGAATCCTCTTTCATCCCCTGATCTCCTCCGCATCTCCCTATCCCCTTTCAAAAACAGTTCTCTTTGGCTTGCGGCTTCCAAATTCTCAAATGCCTTGCCCAAGTTCCCTTACCGATCAGCCTTTCAATGCTTCGACGCCGCCGAGGACTTCCATGATCTCGCCGGTGATCTGGCTCTGCCGGGCGCGGTTGTAGGTCATCGACAACTGCTTGATGATTTTGTCGGCGTTCTCAGTGGCCGCTTTCATGGCCACCATCCGGGCCACCTGCTCGCTCACCGCCGAGTCGAGGAAGCACTTGAACAGTTTCACCTTGAAG
This sequence comes from Pirellulales bacterium, assembly GCA_036493275.1. Classification (GTDB taxonomy): domain Bacteria; phylum Planctomycetota; class Planctomycetia; order Pirellulales; family JACPPG01; genus JACPPG01. The sequence goes on along the minus strand of DASXPZ010000075.1, from coordinate 4,082 downwards.
CTGGTCGGCACGACCTCTTCCAAAATGCTCTCGGCCGACGGCAGAAACTCGTACTGGGACGGGCCGGCCTCGCCACTGTCTTTCGAGCGGCCGTCCTTCGATTCGTCCGCGCCAGAGAGTGCTCCCAGCGGCAGCAAGGTCTCGACCGTGGCGATTTGCCGGGCGATGCCGTCGAACCGGGTGTAGGCCACGTCCAGGCGATCGAGCTTGCCGGCGGCGTAGTCGTCGAGATAGCGGTGCGCCAGCAGCTCGACCTCCTCGAACGACGGCTTGTCTTCGAAATGGGTGAACGTCGTGTCGGGCGCGATCTCGCGGAAACGGAAACCCGAGATCCCGCGCTTGCCGGAAACCTCCAGCGTGATTTGCGGCACGCTCGCTTTCAGTTCCTTGTAGCGGGCCAGCCCCGCGCGCTGCACGTTCGCGTTGTAGCCGCCGCACAAGCCGCGGTTGCCGGTCAGCACCAGCAGCGTGGCGTGCTTGATCTCGTCGCGGCCTTCGAGCAGCGGATGGCTGACTTCCAGCCCCGTGTTGGCCAGGTCGGCGACCAGCGCGGTGATGCGCTTCGTATAGGCCGTCGCGGCGCTGGCGCGGTCCATCGCTTTCTTGAAGCGGGCCGTGGCGATCAATTCCATCGTCCGCGTGATTTTGCGGATGTTCTTGATCGACTTGCGGCGTTTATCGAGAGCGCGGGCTTTGGCCATGATTACTCTAGACGAAGCGGATTGTCAGCGGATACCGATACATCTCGCCCTGGTTCGCTTTGACGGCGGCGATGATCGTGAACACGAAATCGAAAATCCCCAACACGGGCAAAACGATGAATCCAATGCCGACGCATAGCGAAAGCAGACCGACCAGGACGTAAAGGGTCACGGATATCTGAAAGTTGACGGCTTCCTTCCCCTGGTCGTCGACCAGCGGCGATTGGTCTTTCTTGATTTGCCAGATGAGCAACGGTCCCAAAATGTTCGCTAAAGGAATCGCCGTATACTTCGCCAGCGATGCCAGGTGGCAGCACATGGCCCACATTCGCTCGTCGGATTGACTCATTCCTCCCGGCTCCCCGGACGTATACGCCGGTTCGGCCGACGCAGGGGAGGGATCAGGGGTCTGGTCCATTTCGGCCTCCGCGGTAACCTGATTCAAACCGTCATTTAGCCACGGATGAAACAAGTAACTGTTTTTTCATCCGTGTTCGATCCGTGTTTCATCCGTGGCTAAAAACCGTCTTCTCCTACTAGGCTTTCGCGGTCGCCTCTTGTTTCTTGCCCGAAAATTGTTTCTGGAAATCGGCGATCGAGGCTTCCAATGCCGCCGTCGTGTCGTCGTCGAGTTTCTTGGTCTCGGCAATCTTGGCGTAGATCTCCGACTTTTGCTCGTGGATGAAAGCCAAGAAATCCTTTTCCCACTCGGCGACCTGCTCTCGCGGAATCTTGTCGAGATGGCCGCGGGTACCGGCGTAAATGCTGAGCACTTCGTCGATCACGTCCATCGGCTGATACTGGCCCTGCTTCAGCAGCTCGATCATGCGATAGCCGCGGTCGAGCCGGGATTGCGTGGCTGCGTCCAGGTCGGTGCCCAACTGGGCGAAGGCTTCCAACTCGCGGAAGCTGGCCAGGTCGAGCCGCAACCCGCCGGCCACTTTCTTCATCGCCGGAATCTGGGCGGCGCCGCCCACGCGCGAGACCGAGATGCCGGCGTTCATGGCCGGCCGCTGCCCGGCGACGAACAAGTCGGGCTGCAAGTAAATCTGCCCGTCGGTGATCGAAATCACGTTGGTCGGAATGTACGCCGAAACTTCGCCTTCCAGCGTTTCGATGATCGGCAGCGAAGTCAGCGAGCCGCCCCCCAGCGCGTCGCTGAGCTTGGACGAGCGTTCGAGCAGACGGCTATGGCAGTAAAACACGTCGCCGGGATACGCCTCGCGGCCGGGCGGGCGACGCATCAACAGCGACAGTTGGCGATAGGCCACCGCCTGCTTCGACAAGTCGTCGTAGACGATCAAGGCGTGCTGGCCGTTGTACATGAAATACTCGGCCATCGCCGTGCCCGCGTAGGGGGCCACGTATTGCAGCGGCGCCGGGTCGCTGGCGCCGGCCATGATCACGGTCGTGTAGTCCATGGCGCCGTGATTGCGCAGGGCCTCGACCACGTTGGCCACGGTCGATTCCTTCTGCCCGATCGCCACGTAAAAGCATTTTACGCCCGAGTTTTTTTGGTTGATGATCGCGTCGATGCCGATCGCCGTCTTGCCGGTCTTGCGGTCGCCGATGATCAACTCGCGCTGGCCGCGGCCGATCGGCGTCATGGCGTCGATGGCCTTGATGCCGGTTTGCAGCGGCTCGCGCACCGGCTGCCGCTGGGCCACGCCGGGCGCCATCGTTTCGACCGGGCGGCGCTCGCTGGTCACGACCGGACCCTTGCCGTCGAGCGGATTGCCGAGCGGATCGAGCACGCGGCCGATCACCGCCTCGCCCACCGGCACGCTCAACAATTCGCCCGTGCTGCGGACCTCTTCCCCCTCGTTGATCGTCAAGTAGTCGCCGAGAATGATCACGCCGACCGAGTGCTCTTCGAGATTGAAGGCCAGGCCGGTCACGCCGTTGGCGAAGCGGACCATTTCGCCGGCCATCACGCCCGACAGCCCGTAGACGCGCGCGATGCCGTCGCCCAACTCCAGCACGCGCCCGACTTCGCGGACGTCGATCTTGGAGTCGTACTGCTCAATTTCCTGCTGCAGAACTGAAGCTATCTCGTCGGCGTTGAATTTCATGGACGCTCCTATGGATCATTTGAGATCGGATCCGCTCCAACTGCGTGGAGACGGAGCCGTCGTAGACGGTGTCGCCGATGCGAAACACGATGCCGGCCAACAGGCCGGGATCGACCTGGCGCTCCAGCGTCGGCTCGGCCGACAAGGCGCCGCGCAACTGGACCGCGATGCGTTCGGCCTGATGCGCCTCGAGCGGCGCGGCCGTCGTCACCAGGACGCGGACGCGGCCTCGCATCGAGTTGTACAAATCGCGCGCGGCGCCATGGATGGCCTTCAGATATCGGCCGCGGCCATGCCCGGCGACCACCTTGACGAAATTCAAGAAGATCGGCGAAACCCGCCCGCTGAGCGCGCGGCCGATCAGTTCGACCTTGACCTCGTTGGGGAACATGCCCGAAGCCAGCAGGTCGTCGATCCGCGGATAGCGGGCCAGCACGTCTCGCACGAGCGAATCGAACTCGTCGAGAACTTCCTCCGACGCGCCCGCCTTTTCGGTGGCCGCCAGCAAGGCCCGCGCGTACACCGACGCGACCTGATGCGCGGCGGGGTCGATTTCAGACCCTTGAATGGCCGCCGAGAACTGCTCTTCGTCGAAGTCGGGCATGGGCGGTCAGTTGCTGCTGGCGTGCTGAGGATGAAACTTGGCGACCGCGTCGGCGATCAATTGCGAATGCTCGGCCGCGCCGAGCTTGGTCTTCAGAATCTGGCCGGCCAGATCGACGGCCAGGTTGGCGCTGGTCTCGACCAATTGCTTGAGCGCCTGGTCGCGGGCCGTTTCCACCTCGTGCTTGGCGCGGGCGGACTCGATCGCGGCGTCGGAGCGGGCCTTGGCCAGAATTTCCTCTTGCGTGTGCTGGGCGTCGCGCCGGGCTTCGTCGAGAATCGCCCGCACTTCGTCCTGGGCCGCGGCGAGCTTGCGCTCGTACTCGGCCAGCATTGACTTCGCCTGTTCGTGGCTGCGTTCGGCCGCCGCGATATGCTCGGCGATGCGATGCTCGCGCTTCTCCAGCCCCTCGGAAATCGGCCCCCAGGCGAACTTGTAAAGAATCGCCAGCAGCAGCAGGAAGATGACGAACTAATAGATCGCCAGGTCGCTTTTCAATTCCGAGGGATCGTCGCTGACTCCGGCCGCGCCCACGTGGGCGTGTTCGCCCGCGACATGGCTATTGTCGATCGCGTGGCCGACCTCGACCGTATCGCTATTCTCCAGGTCGTCCTCCGCGGCGCGGGCGGCGCAGGCGCCGACCGCCAGGAGGGCCAAGCCGATTGTCAGACGAGCGAGACAACGATTCATCAAACGGCGCCTTAT
>DASXPZ010000074.1:0-1818 GCA_036493275.1 Pirellulales bacterium | reverse complement strand
GAGTCGAGCGCGGTGCGCTTCGTGGCGTCGTCAATCGTCGTGTAGTGATCGGACATCGCCGCCGATTCGTGCCCCACCATGTCTTGCACGATCGCGCTGCCAATCCCCACGCTCTTAGCCCAGCTCGTGAAGGTGTGGCGGAGAGAATGAAAGCCCAGCTCGCCCATTGTCCGGCGGGCGCTTCGCCCCTCGCCCTTGCGCTTGTGCTCTGTCGCCTCAGCAAGCCCGGCCTCGACTATACTGCCGCGCATCACGTTCTTTCGTTTCTACCTCGACAGTTTCTTAAATTCGTGATGCGCGGCAGTATAGCAGCTCGCGGAATTGGTTGCTCAGTGCGCCGACGTTGCCCGTCTTGGACGCGCCGAGCGAGGCCAGCGCGTTCGGGAACACGGGCGCTTTCGGATCGTCAGAACTGGGAAGGGCGGCAAGGCAAGTGAGCAGCGGCGGGGCAATCGGAATCACTTGCGAGCGGTGCGTCTTGCGCGTCACGAAACGAAGCTCGCCGTTAGCCAGGTCAACATTCTGCCAGGTGAACCGCGCCACGTCGCCGAGCCGCTGGCCTCCCGCATAGAAGCCCGTGAGGATCAACGCGCGCCATTCCGGGGGCGCGACGGCGAGCACGCGCCGCAACTCGGCATCGGTGAAGGGACGGCGGGCCGCGCGCTCATTGCTCGCCTTCAAGATCGGCACCGACGCGGCCTCATTCACGCTCACGAGCTTCGCCTTGGCCGCGTCGCCAAAGACAATGCGGACGATCTTCAAAGCTACGTTGACGCTTCCCACGGAAAGCCGCGCGGCCATGTCATCGCGAAAGGCCGCAACCTCCCGGCTTGTGATCGTCGCCATGTCACGCCGCGCGCCGACGCCGAGAAAGGCGAGGAAGTGGCGGGTGACTTCCGAATACTTCTGCGCGGTCGCTGGCGAAACTTCCGCGCGCTTCCGTGCAAGCCACTGCGCGCAGTAGTCGGCGACGCTTGCCGCCGCGAGACAGCGCCCGCCGAGCCGCTCGAATAGTGCCCCCACCATCTTCCGCGCGTGATGCTCGCTCAAGCCGCTCCGCTCATGCAATCGCGCGGCCAGCGTGCGCGCGTCGCGCTCGTTCAAGCCCGCCCGTGCTTCGCTCTCTAAGGCGTTCGCCAGCCGTTGCGCGGAAGTGCGGTTCGTGAGCTTTGCCGATTCTTGCACGCGCCGGCCATCGGCGAGCGTGTAGCAGACGCGCCAATACTTGCTTTTCGGATGTTTGCGAACGCTGGCCATGTCGGCAAGGTAACAACAGGAATAACCACAGACAAGGATGTTTTAGACGTTATCCAATCCACAGAGTCTTGTGTTTATGCGGGTTCGCGGCCCGTCTCTTTTGCTCTGACGTACCGGGGGTTCGAATCCCCCCCCTTCCGCCACTGCCAGCGGCACTTGCGACACACTCGACCGGGCGACTCTACCCCGGCCGACCGCAGTTTCACCGAACCTGTCAGGCCCATTGCTCCAGCATTTGACGGTTACGACGCTCCTTTCTAACGGCTCTCCGCTATCACCATAATGGTCGGGTTCAACAATTCGCCTTCAAATCCTTTCGGTCGTGACAATTTCTTACCAGGCCCAAGCGGGTCGTCTTCGCCCCAATAAAGATCCAACTGGCGCGACTCCAATCCGGACCCGGTATCTGTCACCTTCCATTGCAGTTTTGAAAACGTCTCGGGAATGCCGGGGCAGCGAATGCGCAGCCTGGCGTCCGGCGTCACCAAGGCATGCCGTGAAGAGATAGCGCAAGATTGCTTTGGGATAAGAGGCTGCTGGCGATGGTCAACCGGCTGTTGT
>DASXPZ010000073.1:0-5552 GCA_036493275.1 Pirellulales bacterium | reverse complement strand
GCATCCTCTTCCGCTGCTGGCAAACTCGACAACCCTACGACGAGGAACGCTACCTCAAACAGCTCCTACAAAAACAATCGCCCCTCATCGCCTACCTGAAAACCAACCCCAACCCTTGACGAAAGGGCTCAGATGTCTACGATGTGAATTGCGCGGCGCGCGGCGCGAATGAACGCAGAAGCGAAGCGTTACCGACGCAGCACGAATTCTTTGGCGTTCAACAGGCCCCAGACGACGTCTTCGAGCGCGCGGCGGCGGTCGGTGGCGCGATCGACGTAGTCACAGGTCGTCTGCAATTCTTCCGCCGAAGGAGCCCGAGCCAGGGCGGTCCAATAGAGTTCGTCGATCAGCTCGGCTGTGGGACGGGTGTCCGCTGACAGGCGGGCGACGCGGCCATCGTCGCGGGCCAGCAGTTCGTTGATCAACGGCCCGCTGATCATCGCGAACGCTTGCGAGAGCGTGGCGCCGGTCGCGCGCTCGCACTCGCACGAAAGCAACCGCGGCGGCTTGCCGAAGAGCGTCAGGAACTGATCGTCCATGCTGGGCGCCGCGCTCCGCGTCCGCACGGCGATCACGCCCGGGACTTGCGTGGCGCCGACGCCGCGCGGGTATCCGTTGAACTTCGGCTCGACGCCCGCCAGCCGATGGGCCGCGTCGAGCAGTTGCTCGGCCGAAAGCCGCCGCACCAGCGCATGCGAGAAATTGCGATCGTCGTCCGGGCTCGTCTCGTTCGGCTCGCTGGCCAATTGATACGTGCGAGACAATACAATTCTGCGGACGAGTCCTCGAAGACTGAAGTTCTGCGCCGCCAGGTCCTTGGCCAGGGCGGCCAGCAGCGGCGGATTGACCGCGGGATTGGTGTCGCGGACGTCGTCGATCGGTTCGACAATCCCGCGCCCCAGCAGATGGAACCAAATCCGATTGGTCTGCGCCGCGGCAAAGAACCGATTTTGCGGATCGGCGACCCAATCTGCCAGGGCTTCCAATCGATCTTGATCTTCGGCCAGCGCAGCCTTCGATTCGCCCAAGAACTTCGGCGTCGCCGCACGGTTAGTCCGCGGATCTTTGACTTCTCCCTCGCGCGCCATCCACACGATCTGCTCGCCGTCGAACTCGTGCTTGTCGTTGTCGTCTTTACGCTTGTTTTCCAGCACCTTGTACTCGACGCGGGCAAAGAAGCCGGCCCAGCGGTAATAATCGTCCTGCGTCCAACTCTCGAAGGGATGGTTGTGGCACTTGGCGCATTGCAACCGCACGCCCAAAAAGACTTGCGCAACAGCCTCGGAACGGCTGACCGGATCGCGCAGCGCCCGGTAGAAATTGGCCGGCGGGGATTGATACGTGCTGCCGCGGGCCGCGATCAGCTCGCGGGCAAACTCGTTGAGCGGCTTCCCCTCGGCGAATGATTGCTCGATCCAATGATGAAAAGCCTGCACGCCCTTGCGGTCGAGCGTTTTTTCTTCATTGTGCAATAAGTCCGACCAGCGCAGCGCCCAGCCCGTGGCGAACTCCGGCCGGGCCAGCAAACGGTCGACCAGCTTCTCGCGCTTATCCGCGGCGCCGTCGGCGACAAACGAGCGGGCTTCTGCGGCCGAGGGCGGAATATTGAGCAGATCGAAATAAACGCGCCGCACAAAGACGCTGTCCGAGCAGAGCGCCGCCGGCGTGATTCGCAGTTGGCGCAGCTTGGCCCAGACCAGGTCGTCGATGTAGGAGCCAGGCGGCGGATCAGGCAAGGTAAAGCCCGCCCGCGCCGGCACAAACGCCACGCGGACCGCGACCTGCTTTTGCAGATACCGGACCAGCACCGCAGTCTCGCCGAACGATTGCCGGCGGACGAGGCCGTCGTGGTCGACGCTCACCAGCCGCTCGGCCGGATCGTAGACGGCCAGCCGCGTGACGTCGCGCTGGCGGCCATCTTCGAAGGTGGCGATGACTCGCAATTGCAACGTCTCTTGCGGCTCGACGACCACGGCAAAGAGTTGCGAACCGGCTGCGTTTGATGACGCGCTGTCGGCCGAAGCGCCGTCGGTCGATCGGGCGTCGACCGTGGTAACGTCGAGCGATTTTAATTTCGCCGCCGAGGAAAGATCGTCGGTCGCGCCGCCGGCGATCCAGGCTTGCAGCAGTGTGTATTCGGCGGAATCTGTGCGAAACCGCTGTCCTCCTTCGTGTGCCACCTGCATGCTCGGCTTCTTCAGCAGCAGACTCTCAGCCGGGTTCAGAACGTCAATACGCCGGCCGGCCTGGTCGCGCACGATCTGGACCAGGTCCATACCTGCGTCCTGGCCGCGGAGCGAGAGGCGAAAGCCTCCTTTGCCATTCTGATTGCCGTGACAAACGCCTTGATTGCAGCCAGACTTGGAGAGAACTGCCATCACGTCGGTTCGGAACGACGTCTCGTCCGCCGCCATTGCTGACGCAGCGCCAACCGCCGCCGTCAGCGCGCCTGCGGCGCAGCACAACCACCGGATGATGCGCGGGAAAGATCGTGTCATCAATTGAACAAGCAGGGGGGAAATTCGGGCGGGAGTCTTCCGGATCAGGCAGAATTGCAAAACTGTGGTCGGGGTCTGCGATGTACGGAAAATACGACAAAGACCGTCCTCAAAGAGGCCAACCCCAGAAACTGAAACGACTATCGCGGCCTTGGGTAGTTTCCTGAGTTTATTCACCGAGCGCGGAGGCAATCGCGTCGTCGAGCGTGCCGGGGCTGGCCTGGCTGTTCCAAACGACGCGACCGTCACGGCCGACAACAAACACCATCGGAATGTATTCAACGCCCAGCGAATCAGCCGTGCTCGCTCCGTAACCGTTCGGCCACGGGACGCCGGCGCGCTTCACGAAGACACGGGCCTGCTCCAACGTGTTTGCGTCGTCTTGCGAGAGTCCGAAGAAGCGCACTCCGCGGTCTTTGTACTTCTCGTAGGTGGTAATCATCTCCGGAATCGCCTTCTTGCACGGCCCACACCACGAGGCCCAGACATCGACCACAAAGACCTGCCCCTTCAATTCTTCGGGGGTCGGGGCCTCGCCATTGAACCAACCCTCGGCCATCAGCGGAGGAAACGGCTTGCCCGCCCGGAGCATCTCGTTGGGGGCGCCGAGATTGGTCGGGCAGCCTTGCTGCGCCGGGCTGGGAGAAGAGTCGCAGCCAGGCAATGCGCTGAGGGCAACGGAGCCCACTAGCAAGATGGCGGTCATCGTCGGTGAAAAGATCGAGCGCTTCATGGTGGGATTCCTCGTTCGTGCGAGCCGCCGAAATTGCCCCCGAGCGGCAGCCTTCAGTGTAACCGATGCGCCAGGGGCGCGCCTCCTGTGCAGGAGGCGGAAAAAAAGGGGTCTTCAGCGGAATTTGTGGGTAGCTGTTGTGTAGTTGTTGAAGAGCATGGAGCAGCGTTTCGCCGCGTTTGTCTTTGGCGTTCACGCAGACCAGAGGGGGCTCATTGCCGCCCCTCTGGACTCCCTGGCTAGCCTCTTCACTGTGGTTCCGACGTGCGGTCGGAGCAGGAGGCGATTCGGCTTGAAGCGAACGAGGTCCGTAAACAAGTGCATCCTGAGCAGCGGTTGGCCAAGATGGAGTTACCACACTTCATCAACGCCCACGCAGACTCAGGATGCAACTCCAAACTATCCTCAATCGCGTCGAACGCCACAAGTCGTTCGTGTACGGAACTCCCCGCTGGGACGACAACACACCGCGGCCGACTCTCGAAGTGCCGATTCGCTCGCGGGCCAATGGCCGGCCGATCTGCTCCGGCTGCGGCCAGCCGCGGCCTGGTTACGATCGGCTCCCGCCGCGCCGCTTCGAGTTCGTACCGCTGTGGCAGATCGCCGTAGTGTTCGTATATGCGTTGCGGCGGGTCGATTGTCCACGCTGCGGCGTGGTGGCCGAACGGGTTCCCTGGTCGACTGGCAAGGGTCGGCTGACGACGACGTACCAATGGTTCCTGGCCAGCTGGGCCAGGCGGTTTTCCTGGAAGGAAGTGGCCACGGTGTTTCACACTACCTGGGAACACGTCCGCAACTCGGTGCGGCACGCCGTGGCCTGGGGCCTTGTGCATCGCGATTTGCAGGGCGCACTGGCGATTGGCGTCGATGAGATCCAGTGGCGCCGGGGACATCACTACCTGACGCTGGTCTACCAGATCGACGACGGCTGCAAACGACTCTTGTGGATCGGCCGCGAGCGGACCGAGGCCAGCTTGCGGCGGGGTTTGGAACTGCTGGGCGAGACGTTCTGCTCGGGCTTGCAGTTCGTGTGCAGCGATCTCTGGCAGCCCTATCTCAAAGTATTGGCCGAGCAAGCCGGCGCCGCCGTGCATGTGCTGGATCGCTTCCACATCATGAAGCAACTGGGCGAAGCGATCGACGACGTGCGGGCCGGCGAGGCCAGGCGGCTCAAGCAGGATGGCTACGAACCGGTGCTCAAACATTCCCGCTGGTGCTTGCTCAAACGGCCCGAGAACCTGACCGACAAACAAACCGTCAAGCTCGACGAGCTGCTCCGCTACAACCTGCAAAGCGTGCGCGCCTATTTGCATCGCGAAGACTTCCAGCGGTTTTGGGAGTATCAGTCGCCCAGCTGGGCCGGCCGCTTCCTCGACGAGTGGACCGCCCGCGTGATGCGCTCGCGGCTGGAGCCGCTCAAGAAGGTGGCTCGCAGCCTGCGAAAACATCGGCCTTTGCTGTTGAACTGGTTCCGCGCCAAAGGCGCGATCTCGGCCGGAATCATCGAAGGCTTTAACAACAAAGCAAAACTGACCATGAGAAAATCGTACGGCTTTCGTGAATACGAAACCATCGAACTCGCCCTGTACCATCAACTTGGACGCTTACCCCAACCAAAATTCACCCACGAATTCTGCTGAGGAGGCCTTGTTTGGATTGGGGGGCACATTACGCATTTATATGCATGTTGTGCTGTACGTCTGTGAATCTATCAATTTATGTTAAATCAGATATCTTCTCCTTGCACATTAGCTAAGCTACCAGTCCATGCCATCGATGCACTGCGAGGTACGAGTATGGCTGAGCCGCTGCTGCCTGGCGAGATTATCAACTGGATTAACACACACAATTGGGGGCAGCACCACGAAAAGTGGCACGCCGTCCGACAGTGGGACTTGCAGACTCCCGAAGTTCAGAATTGGATGACCTCGCAGGGATGGAAGCGAGCGGACAAGCAGGAGGGGCAAGCGGGAAACGGCTTCGAGTTTCTGATCATGCATCGCGCGATGCTGCAGCTGTTGCGCGAAGCCTTCCCAGCCAATGCAAATCTGTTTCAGGGGTGGGCAACCCCGCCGACGAACCCGCTCGACCCGCAGGACTCGCTGCCGAACGGAGCGACCACACCGTTCGACCCCAATATGCGTTCGGCAATCGCCAACATAGAGGCTCCGCCGCCGAATTGGCAGGTGAATGATGACATCGGGTTGTACATCGAGACGAATCTTCGGCCGACGCCGGCCAACCCCTTCCGGCGGTCGAGCGAGACCACAACGGGGTTGCACAACTATATTCATAATCGGTTCTCAGATCCATCCAGCCCG
>DASXPZ010000072.1:0-2655 GCA_036493275.1 Pirellulales bacterium | reverse complement strand
ACGCGCGCTATTCGCTGTTGCTCAACACGGACATGTACTTCGACCCGGGTGAGCAGTGTTTGGCGAAAATGGTCGCGTTCATGGATCTTCACCCTCGCTGCGGTTTGAGCATCTGTCGACTGTATCACCCCGACGGTACCTACGGGCATCCGGCACGGAGATTTCCGTCATGGCGCATGATTGCGGCGCGACGATTGGGCATGCAGCGTTGGTTTTCCCAAGCGGTCGATAGTTACCTGTACCAGGACCAAGACCCGCATCGTAGCTTCGAGTGCGACTGGGTTAGCGGTTGCTTCATGCTCGTCCGGCGCGAAGCGATCCACGCGGTCGGTAACTTCGACGAGAGTTTCGTGAAGTATTTCGAGGATGTCGACATCTGTTTGCGGATGGCTCGTGCCGGTTGGCTGGTAATGTTTCACGGCGCGACCTATTGCTATCACCACGAACAACGGGCAAGCCGCCGCGCGCTCTCGCGTGATGCTTGGTTACACGGCCGCGCCTATCTCCGCTGGCTGCTCAAGTGGGGATTCGCCCCCACAAAGCACAAGCAATCCGTCACGAAAACCAAGCCAGCCGCAATGCCGGAGGCAGCGCGCCACGACGCCCTGCCTTCTTCGCCGATTGGCAAGCCACGAGTGCTTGATCGAAGAGACGAAACGGGCTCGCGATCACGCCAGACCAGGACGCAGTTCTGACGTGGCGTTGTTGATGGAATCCGCGCACCAACCATGGCAATCAACGATCCTGGGCCGGCAAGGCTTCCGGCGGATCGAGGGAGTGTTGCCCAGCCACGACGCTTCATATTAGATGAATTGACGCGTGGTTTACTTGTCGACGCGGCGAACTTCGTGTCGCGATCCAACAGCAAGTATCGCGAACCGTTCAGAAAACCATCTTCGCAATCGGTGAGATTGCGCGCGACCTGTTCATCCAAAGTCCATTCGGACTGGCCGTCACTCCGGCCAGGTAAACGCGCCGCGTTGCCAAGCGCATGACAAACAGCAAGTAGAAAGTGACGAGCCCGCTGCGCGTCCAGACTTCGACCGTTGTGAAGTCGGTCGCGGCCAGACAGTCCCAATGACCGGCTAAGAACTCTTTCCAGCGCGGAGCGCGTTTGCGGTCAGGCGCAGGTTCCAGGCCATTGGCCCGCAGCATATTGCCGACAGTCGTGTCAGATACCTCGTGACTCAGATTGCCAAGCGCGCCGGCAATCCGGTCATTGCCCCAGGTCGGATTCTCCTTGGCCAGGCGAACGACGAGTTGTTCGACGTCCGCGTCGAGCGGCGGCCGTCCGACGGGCTTTTGGCGGCGGTCGCTATAATCCCACTTGGCGGCGACTAGGCGCCAATGCCAGCGCAACAGCGGGTCGGTCGTAAAGAGCGTGGTGATCTCTGCAAGCCCTTGGCGACCCAGCGCGTGCGCCTTGGCTGTCAAGAGGCGACGCTGATCGTCATTGAGCAACAGTCGCCGCTTGCCTAGTTTCTCCTTGAGGACCTTGTTCTCGGCTTCCCGGAATTCGATTTTGGCTTGTTGCCGAACATTGACCCAGCCCGCCAGGCGGACAAGCAGCAATTGCCGGGGTTGCAAGACAAACGCCATCGCTTTGCCCCATTTACGATTGCCTGGATGATGCCGGTCCTGCGTGCGGGCTGGCGTCGCTACACGCGGTAATCACCCACTACCAGCGTTCGAGCGCCGGACGTTCATGAGCGGGAGGCGAGGGCTGCGGCGATTTCATCGAACTGCTCAGCCAGGTCGCTCTTCCAGTGCGGGATTTCCAGCCCAAAGCGGTCGCGGAGTCGCGAACCATCCAAACGGGAGTTGAGCGGACGTTGCGCCGCCCGGCGATATTCCGCCGTGGTAATCGGCACAACCTGCCCAACTGGCGCCGGCAGTCCAGACTCGCGCGCCAATCGAAAGACTTCGATCGCCACGTCGCGCCAGGTGGCTTCGCCCGCGGCGCCAACGTGCACGGCGCCGCCACGCTCGCGAAAGAATCGGACCGGTGCGCCTTGGGCCTGCGCCAGAATCTGAGCCGTGATTGCAGCGACGCGGCGAGCCGACGTGGGTGCCCCCACCTGATCGTTCACGACGCGAACTTCGCTTCTCTCCGAGGCCACGCGGAGCATTGTTTTGACGAAGTTCCGTCCGTGAGGCGAATAGATCCAACTGATCCGCATAATCAGATGCGCGGCGCCAGAGTACTGGGATGGCAATTTCGCCGGCCAGTTTTGTTCGGCCGTACACGTTCAAGGGGGCCGCCGGATCTTCTTCGCGCCAGGGCCGGCTGCCGCTGCCGTCGAAGATGTAATCGGTCGAATAGTGAACGAGCGCTGCGTCCGCTCGTTGGGCCTCCTCGGCCAGCACGCCGGGAGCGATTGCGTTCACCGACTCGGCGGCTTCGATCTCAGTCTCCGCGCGGTCGACGTCAGTGTACGCTGCGGCGTTGACAATCACGCTAGGACAAATATCGCGCACGGCGCGCCGTACTTCTGCGACGTCGGTCAAGTCGAGCGCGATCGAGGCCGCCGGCATCGCGATCTCACTACACGAACGCGAGACCGCAATCACATTCCCCAGCGGGACCAGCGCGCTCTGCAATTCGCGGCCGACCTGACCGCTAGAGCCGACGAGCAGAATGGGGCGTTGCATGCG
>DASXPZ010000071.1:0-3362 GCA_036493275.1 Pirellulales bacterium | reverse complement strand
GCCGCGCGAAGCGAGCGCTGTGAGAACTCCCACGTTCGCCGCGAAACCGGACGAGAAGACAAGCGCCGCCTCGGTCCCTTCGAACTGGGCGAGTTGCGCTTCGAGCCGGCGATGCGATTCGCCCCGCCCGGCCAAGAGCGGACTGGCCGCGCTCCCCCACCCCTCGCGCTCGATCGCGGCGCAGGCGGCCGCCAGCACGCGCGGATCGGCCGCCAGGCCCAGGTAATCGTTCGACCCGAAGTTGACGCATGCGCGGCCGCCGATCGTGGTCAGCGGGCCCTGCGGACCGGCGTGCGCGGTCAAGCGGCGGCGCAAGACCGCGGCGTCGAGCGCGGCGAGCTCGTCGTCGATCCAATCGAGCGGGTGGGTAACTTTGGAGATGGTCATCGTCGGCGATTCGCAAATCTTACTTTTTGGCCGTGCGCCGCTTCGGCTTCGATCCGACGGCCAGCTTCAGCACGGCGTCGAACTCGGCCTTGGTCACCGGCTGCACCGAGAGCCGCGATCCTTTGCGGAGCAGTTCCATTTTGGCGAGCGCCGGCACGTCGCGCAGCGTGGCCAGCGGCAGCGGCTCGTCGAACTTCGACTCGAAGCGAATGTCGACCATGTACCAGATCGGCTTCTCAGGAGTCGACTTGAGATCAAAGTGATGACTCGCCTTTTGCCACGCCGTGTTGTCGGGATAGCCCTCGCGCACGACGACCGCGGCACCGACGATCGCCGGCGGATCGGCGCTCGAGTGATAAAACAGGACGCGGTCCCCCGGCTTGACGTCGTCTCGCAGAGAATTTCGCGCCTGATAATTCCGCACGCCGTCCCAACAGGTGGTCTGATGGGGCGCGGCGGCCAGATCGTCGATCGAAAACGACTCCGGCTCGGATTTGAACAACCAATAACGCACGGCGCGCGTCCTATTCCAATATCCAGGATGCTAAGCAGCAGAATTGTAGTTGCGGAGTTATTCTGGCGTTCGACCGTCGGCTTGTCCATCGGCGGCGTGGCAACCAGCAAGAGTGGCTCGGCAGAGGCAACTCGCTGACCCGGTAGAGATATCGTTTGGGAATTCCTAGTTGGAGCCATCCGTATCGGCAGTTCCCGGCGGCAAGGGTGGAACAGATGTCTTCAAGAGATCAAGCTGACCCCTTAGTTCACCCAGCCCATCCTTTAGTTGTCGGAGTAGCTCGGCCTCACGCGGATTCGGCGCCTTAATTGTCTCTAAAGCCAGCTTTACCTTGCCAATGAATTGCCGTACGTCTTCGACAAATCTCTGCGCTTGCTCACGTTCAACTTCGTCCATGCTCTGATCCTACCGCGCAAGAAAAACCCCGCCGAGAGGCCGGCGTTAGATTACTGGCATGACATTTGCGCACTGCCAATTGCCCATCCGCTCGCAATTCCCGCGGCGAGTTCCTATACTTGGGCCACTGGTTCATTCCCGATTTGCCCCTGCGAAAGGAAGCGCCGCGATGGTCGAGGTTTCTACGGAGCACGTGCTGGTCGTGCCGACCGCCGTCTTTCACCGTTTAGGGCATTTTCAGGGCTTTTCGTCCGAGTCGCGACAATATCTCGACGAGCTGCTGCGGCCGGAACATGTCAGTTACCGCCCGCGCGGCCGGATGGAAGAAGACCCCTCCTTCAAACAGCTCATTCCGTACTGCGTCTTTCGCCACACCACGGCCGCCGGCCAGCAGACGGTGTTTGCTTACACGCGCGGCAAGGGACAAGGCGAAGGGCGGCTGCGCAGCAAACGCAGCGTAGGAGTCGGCGGGCATATTTCCTCTGACGATTGCCAAACCTGCGCCACCACAGCGTATGAAGAAGGACTTCGCCGCGAGCTGGAGGAAGAAGTCTTCATCGACACGCCGTACACGCAGCGTTGCGTGGGACTGATCAATGACGACGAAAGCCCGGTTGGGCAGGTCCACCTGGGCGTGGTCCACTTGTTCGACGTCGAGCAGCCGCTCGTTCGCCCGCGCGAAAGCGAACTGATCGAGTGCGGCTTCGAGCCGGTCGAGGCCTTGCTCGCCGACATGGCCGGTTTCGAAACCTGGTCGCAGATTTGTTTGCAAGCGCTGTTCGGCGAAAAAAAGTAGCAGCGCAACCCTGTTTCGCCATGACGCAATCCTCCGCCGCGCCTGCTCTGAATGAATCTCCGGCCGACGCCATCTTGCGTTGCGAGGGGCTCACTAAGGTCTACCCTGACGGCGAAACGCGGGCGCTCGACGGAGTCGACCTCACGATTCGCCGCGGTGAGTTTGTTGCTATCATGGGCCCTAGCGGCAGCGGCAAGACGACCTTGCTGAATCTGATCGGCCTGCTCGACGATCCCAGCGGCGGCGAAATCTATTTCGACGGCCAGCCCATCAGCCAGATTCGCCACACCGATCGGGTGCGAGCGCAGAAAATCGGCTTCGTCTTCCAGTCGTTCCATCTGTTGCCGATGTTATCGGCCATCGAAAACGTGCAAACGCCGATGCTCGAAGGGAAGCTCTCCTCGCGCGAGCGAACGAGGAAAGCGGCGGAACTGCTGCAATCGGTCGGCATGGAGACATTCGCGGATCGCCTGCCGCTCCGCCTGTCGGTCGGCCAACGGCAGCGCGTGGCGATCGCCCGCGCGCTGGCCAACGAACCGATGTTGCTCTTGGCGGACGAGCCGACTGGGAATCTCGATACCAAGACGGGCGAGGAGATCATGGAACTCTTCCTCCGGCTCCATCGAGAAAAGCAAATGACCGTGGTGCTGATCACGCACGACGCCGAAGTGGCCCGACGGGCTGGTCGGCTGATCCGCATCCGCGACGGGCGAATCGAAAGCGACCAGCAGCAATAACCAGGCGCTCCCCCGTCTGGCCATTGGATCCAGCAAGCCGGCGCCAGCGAGATGAAAATCGCCGCCCTAAGGGCCTCCGCCGGGTCTTTTTGCGCCTCCCAGACGTTAAATCTGCTGTCCCCCAGTTTGCCGTCTCGCCCTATAATGGAATGACGGCAGAGGGGCATTCTGCCGCGGCGCTTTGGGATGCGCCGCGCACAAGCTGAGGCATCGACGTTTGATGACCCGTTCACGGAAGATCGCTGCTCCGCTGACGATATTGGTGGTCGGCGCCATCGCACTATTCGGCGCGCGGGCTTGGAACGAAAAATCCGCTAGCAGCGGCGCGGCCCCGCCCGAGCGACAACCGCCGCCGGCCGCCGACCCGAGCGACGTCACGCCACGCTTGATCTCGCGGATAGAACCCGGCCTGAAGATCGGCGACGCCGCGCCCGAGGGTTGGTCGCACCTGGTGCTGCACGCCGTGCCGCGACTGGCCGAGGGGAATGTCGAAAAAGTTTCGCCGCTGGTCAACCGGCTGGTCTCGCGATTT
>DASXPZ010000070.1:0-2743 GCA_036493275.1 Pirellulales bacterium | reverse complement strand
TATCGGTCCTGGCGAGCAGCAGTTCGACGTCGGACCCGGCACGAGCGAGCATTACGCCAAGAAGATCGGCGAATTCATCGAGTCGCAAAAACGCCGCCCTGCCGCAACGCCCCCTGCCGTCGCGTTCCATAACGGGGTCTTTGGCTTGTTCGAAGATCCGCGCTTCGAAGAGGGGACGAAACGCTTCATTTCGGAATTGCGCCGCATGAAAGAAGCCGGCGTCGAGGTTTACATCGGCGGTGGCGAGGGGGGGACGGCGCTCGATCGCTACGGCGCGCCCGATTGGGTGACCCACGTCTTTACGGCTGGCGGCACGGTGCTCAACGCCCTGGGCGCGAATCCAGTGCCGTACCTGCAGGCGTTGAAGATGGCGGCCGCCCGTCGCTAGTCGCCAAAGTCTTCTATTAGCTAGAGCGATGTGCAGCGGCTCGCAGGCTCCGCAGAATCATCAGTTCCGGCGCCGCTACGCTTATCTATTGCGACGCCCAATCGTCGGATTGTGACGGTCGCGCACAAAAGCGGGGCGCTTCGGCGCCATTTCTGCCCGCTCGTGGGCGTGTAATCGTCACGCCCGTCGCAATTGGTAATTCTGTTCCGGTTCGCATAAGTGGAAATGCACTTTGCCCAGTTAACGCTTTCGTCAAAGTGCCGACGATACGACCGGACAGAAGAGGAATGAATCCTCTATTTACCCAGGTTACGTGTTTGTGAAGGAACCCTCCCCATGAAGATTCGTAGTGCCCTGCCGATCCTGGCGATTGTCGCCGGATTCATGCTTGCTTCGGCGTCGGACGCCAGCGCTTTCCATCGCCGCAACCGCTGCTGTGCTCCGGCCTGCTGCGAGCCGACTTGCTGTGAGCCCACCTGCTGCGCTCCGGTCTGCGAGCCGACCTGTTGTGCTCCGGCTCCCACATGCTGCGAGCCTTGTTGTGATCCCTGCTGCACGCCTTGCTGCAAGCCGCGCTGCGGCCTTTTCGCTCGCCTGAAGGCTTGCTGCCACCGCTGCTGTGCTCCTAGCTGCTGTGCGCCCGTTTGCTGTGCGCCGGTTTGTGAGCCGAGCTGCTGTGCCCCAGCTTCGTGCTGCAACTAGTCAGCCCGCCCGTTAAGGGCGTCTAAACGGCATCCCGTGGGGACAGCCGCTGGCCTTTGGTCGGTGGCTGTCCCCTTTTTGTTTCCAAGGGGGAATGAAAGCCTATGCCTCGTGAATTCGTTCCTACAGCCCTAATGGGAGTTGCTCTAAGAAACATTACGATTCAGTAATATTTCTCTTTTTCCTTGACGGATCGACCCCGGCGGCGGAACCTGTGAGATGGCTCGTTATTGCAATCGGAACACGTCTTTTCGAGGCCATCAGATGCTTGCTCGGCCACCCCACGTCTGTGTCGCAGTACGTTCACTCCACGGCATGATGCTCTTCTCCGCCGTTTGTTTCGCCGCAGGCGTCGCCCGGTCCGCGGAAGCGGGCGTGGCGGACGACACGAATCAACAGATTCGCGAGTATGTCGACGCCGGCGAATTTGGACCGGCGATTGCGCTGGCCCGCGCGGCACAAGGAGAACAGCGAGATCAGGCGCTGGCCACGATTGCGCGCGGTCAGGCCAGCGGTGGTTCGCCCAAATCGTCGTACTACACCTTGGCCGAGGTGAACGATGGCCGCATTCGCACCCAGGCCCTGGCCGAGGTGAAGGCGGCGCCGATTGGCGCGCTAGGAGGCGGGGCCAACTTCGGACCCCTGATCCAAATGATCCAAGACACCATTGCCCCGGATAGCTGGGACGCCAACAGCGGCGTCGGATCGATCAAGCCGTTTATGAACGGCGTCTTTATCGACACCGAAGGCGTAATGCGCCGCACGCCGAAGCAAAAAGACCAGGGCAATCTGGCCGAGCTGCGTCGCGACGCAATGCATGACATAGTGAGCGAAGACGTGCGCCGCGCATCTTCCCTTCGCAAAGTCTCCTTGTCGCGCTTGGAACGCGAGATTCAAATTCGTTTGGCGGCCGGTCAACCCCTCGACGAAGAGATGCTCGTCCTCGCTGGGCTGAAGCGGGTGCAATATGTGCTGGTCTATCCCGATTCGGGCGAGATCGTTCTGGCCGGACCGGCCAGCGATTGGAAGAACAATCAAGAACTACGCATCGTGAGCGTCGAAGATGGCCAGCCGATTCTCCGGCTCGATGACCTCCTGGTGTTGCTCCGCCGCCGCGCCGAGACCCGCCGCGCCGATTTCGGCTGCTCCATCGATCCCACCGAAAAAGGGCTGGCCAGTGCCCAGCAATACATCAAGGAAAAGGGAGACGCTCCGCTGAAGGCAGGCGAGGTGGGCAAGCATTACGAAGAGATTCGCAAGCGCATTGGCCGGCAAGACGCCGTCTTCTTCGGCGTCGATCCCCAGTCGCGCGTTGCTCAGGTTCTGCTTGAGGCTGATCACCACATGAAGCTGATCGGCATTGGGCTAGAGCCCGGCACGAAGGGGGCGCCCAGTTACCTGAGCATGATTCAATTGAAGCCGGGCGAGCAGCCGCCGGCGCTCGACGTGCTGCGCTGGTGGTTCACGACCAATTACGACGCGATTGTCGCCAGCGACGACGGCGACGCCTTCGAGATCCGCGGGCAAGGGGTCAAGGTTCTCAGCGAAAACGAATTGCTCACCGATCAGGGAAAGCAGGTCCACACCGGACAATCGGACGCGTTGAACTCGAAGTTCGCCGCCAACTTTACTAAGGATTTCCCGGCGCTCGCG
>DASXPZ010000069.1:0-5324 GCA_036493275.1 Pirellulales bacterium | reverse complement strand
GCGTTTCGCCCAACGCGTACTGGCTGTATTCGCGAAACGCGAAACCATTGGCGGCGCCGGCCGAGATCGCCTCGGGCGTGGCGTCGACGATAGTATCGGCCAGGCCTCCGGTGGCGCGCACAACCGGCACGGCGCCATATTTCAGACTGTAAAGCTGCGTTAGCCCGCACGGCTCGAACTGGCTTGGCATCAAGATGATGTCGGCGCCCGCCTCAATTCGGTGGGCCAGCGGGTCTGAGAATTTCAGCCGCGCGGCGATCTTGAGTGGATGACGCTCAGCGAGCGTTGTCAGCAGTTGTTCGTACTTCGGTTCCCCGGTTCCCAGCACCACCCATTGGGCGTCGGACGTATTGGCCCATTCCTGCATTACGCTGGCGATCAGATCCATCCCTTTTTGATCGGTCAATCGGCCGATGAAGCCGACGAGCGGCGTTCGTGTGTCGACTGGCAGCCCTAGCTCGGCTTGCAGTTCGGCCTTGCACTCGGCCTTGCCTTTGAGGGCATTGCCGGCGTCGTACTGCGTCGGTAGGGCCTTGTCGGTCGCGGGATTCCAAACGCCGTAATCGACGCCGTTGAGAATGCCGGAGAGAACGTCGCGGCGCTGCTGCAACACCCCTTCTAAGCCACAGCCCAGCGGCGAGGCCTGAATCTCTTCGGCGTAGCGTGGGCTGACGGTGTTCAAAGCGTCGGAGAAAACCAGCCCCGTCTTCAGCAAGTTCAACTTGCCGAAGAATTCCATCTGATGCCAGTTGAAGTATTTCCAATCGAGCCCGGTGAGCAGCATATCCCAATGCCAGAACTGCCCTTGAAAGGCCAGATTGTGAATCGTAAACAGCGTGGCGATTTGCTCGTAACCAGGCACGCCGCGATATTCGGTCTTTAAATAAGCCGGCAGCAGGGCCGTTTGCCAATCGTGCGCGTGGAGCACGTCGATCTTCAGATCGAGCGCGCGGATGGCGTCGAGCACAGCGCGACAGAAGAAGACGAACCGCTCGCAATTGTCGATGTAGTCGTGACCGCCGACGCTGTAGAGCCCCTCGCGATCGAAGTACTCCGCCTGCTCGACCAGGTAGACTGGGACTTTCGTTCCGGGGAATTCGGTTCGCAGGAGCGCGCCGGGGACAAGCTTGCTGCCGATCGGTATCTGAAATGTCACGTCGGTCCGGGCGATTGGAAAACCGGCGCCCAGCGCCTGGCGATAGGCGGGCAGAAAGACGACGGGCTCATGCCCTAGTCGGACCAGCTCCGCCGGCAGGGCGCCAACCACGTCGGCCAGACCGCCCGTTTTGGCAAAGGGGACCGCTTCACTGGCGGCAAGCAGAATCTTCATCCAGAGTCGCTCCCGTCAGTCCCCTGCCAAGGACAGCGCTGCAGACATTGGGGCCGAAGTTGCTCGCGGGCTGACGTGGCTTGGAACCACCGCCCGTCGCTCGACTCGACCGGGGTCAATCATACCAAAGCGAACGCAAAAGCCAACCCGCACAGACGTTAAGTTCGGTACCAGGCAATCTTTGCGCGTTCAGCGTTATTTGCCCTGCTGGTACGATCGGACCCCGGCTGGGCCGGAATGAACATTTCTGCCCCCCGCGGCCACGTAATTGTAGTTCGCGAGTCTGGCGGGGACGGTCGTGGCAGATGCATCGGCGCCAGATTCGGAATTTGATTACACTTGCGATTGCGGCCGCCAGCCGTTTTGGCGGCTCATTCGGCCCCTTCGGATAGGCCCCGGCGGCGGGGTTCGATCGATGGGGTAAAACGCACTGATAGGCGTTGTGACTTTGGCTTCCATCGACCTCGGTCAGGCCGGCGAGTTGTACCGCGCGCGGATTCATCGCGCTGCGCTGATGCTCACTGGCGATCCGTGGGAGGCAGACGATCTGACGCAAGAGACCTTTCTGGTGCTGGCCGACGGTCGAGCGCGTTTCGAAGGACGGAGCCAGTTTTACACCTGGCTTTACGGCATCTTGTTGAACCTCGAGCGGAGCCGGCGCCGACGCAACGAAGTCCGGCAGCGCGGGCTGCGCGTTTTGTGGGATCAAGACTCCACGGCGCGCCACACGGCGCCCGCCGCCGACGCGCCGCTGGAAGTGGCGGAGTGGAAACGGAGCCTGTGGAGCGAAGTCGCTCGCCTGCCCGACGGCCAGCGTCAGGCGCTGGTGCTAAGATTTAGTGAACACCTCAGCTACACCGAAATTGCCAGCGTGCTTGATTGCCCGCTCGGCACAGTGAAGTCACGCATCTTCAATGGTCTGGCGGCGCTGAAAAATCAGTTTGCCGCCGACGGGGCCGACGCCACAACACTTGCTGCGCCAGTAGATGGGTTGTCCGATGCCGTTTGAAATATTTGATTCATCCGACGATGACCGTGCTGAAGGGCCATTTGCCGATGGGGCGCCGGCCGATCGAGACGCCGAGCTGTTGGTCGACGAAGCCAACTGGCCGGAAGAGTTCTCGATGTTGGCTAGCCAATTGAGCGCCGACGCCGCGCGTCTGGCGGCCATCTATCCGGCGCGCCCCGATTCGACTGACGTTGTTCACGAGAGCGCGGAGCCGGCCGCGATTGCCGTGGAGCAAACCGCCGGGGTCGTTCTGCATTGGTTCGCTTCGGCGCGTGGCGCCCGTTGGATTGCGGCCGCGGCGATTTTGGCCCTGGCTTCGCTGGCGACTCTTTCGGCCTACCCGTCGGCGGATCCTGCCGCGATCGCCGAGCAAAATGTCCAGCCCGCCGTGCAAGTCGCGGTCAACGGCGCCGCGAACGCATCTGCGCCGCAAGAGGCTGCGCTGCTGTTCGAGGAGACGGGCTTCGAGAATCTCAGCTTGCCGGCCCAAGAGGCGCTGCTCGATCTGTTCGAGGACAATCAACTGGCGCAGACCAGTCTGTCGATATAGTTTTTCGTTTCGCCAGGGCAGAGAGCGTTCAATCTAGAGTTTTTTTGACAGTTGGCGAGCAAGCGGCGCTGAGGGGCGCCGCGGCATTTCGCCGGTCAATGCTTGTTGGGGCGGATTTGAGGTTGCGTTGAGGTCGAAGGGGGTCATGCGTCGCGTTCTCCGCTACCGTCGCGCGGCGCTCTGCGCGCCGCTGGCCTCCGCGTTGCTGGCCGCGGCCCTCTCCGTGGCGGTTCTTCCTCTTCGCGTATACGCTGATGACGAGACGCCGCCCGCGACACAGCCGACGTTGGCCGTTGACGCCTCGCAAGCCGCTGCGAAACTGCTGGATTGCACCTGCACGGTGCGAATCACGCGCGGCAAGCCGGCGAAAGAGCTCGCCAAGGGCGCCGTCGCCAAAGTGGGCGCAACCAAACAAGCCCTGACGAAGGAACCCGCCACTCCTGACGTCGCCTTGCAGAGCACCGCCAAGGCGCCCGCGCAATCGGACGAAGGGGTCGATGTCTGCTCCGGCGTCTCGCTCGGCGGCGGTTTGATCGTCACGTTTCATCGCGCCACGAGCGAAGACCGCGTTCGAGTTACCTTTCCCGGCGGAGAGCAGTCTCTGGCTCAGACGCTAGTCGTCGATGAATTTTCGTCGCTCGTCCTGTTAGAGCTCGACCGCAAGACCATGCCCAAGCTCGATCTGGCCGACGGGCTGCCCAAAGTCGGCTCGGCCGTGGTGACAGGCGCCGCGGCGGGCATTGAAAAACCAGTCGTGTCGCTCGGCGTGTTGGGAGGGGTCGATCGCGCGCTGCCCGGCAGCGGCCTACCGCCACTCTTACAGTGCGACGTCCGCACCACCGAAAGCTCGAGCGGCGCCGCCGTTGTCGACGCGCAGGGCAAGCTCGTCGGCGTGATCGCCGCCACCAGCGCCGCGGACAACTCAGGCGGATGGACCTACGCCGTGCCGGTCAGCCACGTTCGCCGCCTGCTTCGCTCGCGCGTGCCGGGGCAATTCACCATGTTGCGCCGCCTTCGCCCCGCCATCGGCCTGACGATGGGCCCCGGCGCTGAAGAGGGGACGGTGCAGGTCGAACGCGTCGACGCGGGCGGACCGGCCGAGAAAGCCGGCATCGCGGCGGGAGACCTCATCTGCGAGACCGACGGGCGAAAAGTTCGTAGCGCCTATCAAGCGGTCGATCTGATTCTCAAAAAGCAGCCCGGCGATGAGATCGAGCTTGTCGTCAAGCGCGACGGCAAAGAGCGGCCGATCACGCTGACGCTCGAAACGACTCCCGCCCGCCTCAGTAGCTCGCTGGCCAAAGATCAGCGGATCCGGATGCAGCAGTTGAATGTCCGCGCGCTGAATCGCAACCAGATCGAAGTCGCTCCAGGGCGAATGGTGGAAGTGGCGGCAGACTCGGCCACGCCCGAAGAGGGCAAGCCAGGCGCGGCAGCCGGCCAGACTGGCTCATCGGACAGCAAAGGCGGTCGGGACGAGCTTGGGATGCTGCAAACGCAGCTCACCGCGTTCGAGAAAGTGATCAAGGTCTTGCAGACCGAACTGCAAAATCGCGACGTACGCCAGCGCGAGACGGACGAAGTCGTCAAATCGCTAAGCGAAGAAATCGCTAAGCTGCGCAAACAGCTCGAAGCGGCGCCGAAGTAGTAGACGGCGCCATTTCTCTATCCATTCTTTTGCGCAAGGTTCTGTGGCCGGGGGCTGAGAACCCGGAGGTAGCTCGACAAAGACCGGCCTCAAAGAGGCCAGCCACAGAATTCCGGATCGCGGCTTTGCAGTTCACTTGGGCCAAGACGAACCTTCGCCCGCTCAAGAATCAGTAGATCAGCGAGATATCCGTGCCCCAGATGAACTGCTGGCTGCGCGTGCCGCTATCGTAGGGGAGCGCGCCGGGCACGTTAAGGCTCGTTGGGCCGCCGTACCAGTCGTAACGGCAATTGGGCCGAATCATCAGGTTCTTGCTGCCATTCGGACGCCATTGCGGACCGAAAGTGCACTGATTGAAGTTGCCGGCAAAGCCGCCTGGCACGGGGCTGCTGCGGCCGTTCGGATTGAACACCGACGGAACGACCTGGCCCACGCGGAAGCCTTCTTCATCACGGAACCACTCATACCCCAGGCCCCACGTCCAACTCTCGTTAATCTTGTAGAACCAGTATTGGTTCAGGCCGTACCAGCGAGCGGTCCGCGTGCCGGGGCCGAATGCGGCGCCCTGGACTCCCAAGTCGCTTTGCGCAACCCAGCTAAATCGATCGGTGAACTGTTTGCTGTAGACCAAGGTCTGCAAGTAGCGCGACGTATAGACGCGGCCTCCCGCCGGCGGCGTTACGCCCGCGCTGTTGTAGTCAGGCTCATGATCTTGAATGAAAGTGAACGCCAGCCGATCGTTGTGATTGCCGGTCCAAGCGAGTGTTCCCACCAGACCGAGGTTGGG
>DASXPZ010000068.1:0-6440 GCA_036493275.1 Pirellulales bacterium | reverse complement strand
GAGACATAACCGATCACGATTAAAGCTCTCACATCGCCAGCAACGCGGGTTGTCGGAACGTTGTTTGTAGCACGGCTACGGTACAAAAAGGAAACGCCAATGAGATTACTCGCTCACAGTCTATTACTAGCCCTGGCACTGGCCGGCGCCGCTGCATCCGAGGCGCGAGCGCAATACTCGCTATCGACTTTGACTGAGTTCAATGGAACGAACGGCGCGTATCCACACGCGGGCCTGACCCTAGACGCCAGTGGCAAACTGTACGGTACGACGGCCGGGGGCGGCGCGAATGGAGACGGCACGGTATTCGAGATCGCCATCGGCAGCCATGCGCTCACCACGTTAGCCACGTTCAATGGAACGAACGGCGCGTATCCATACTCGGGCTTCACCTCGGACCTCAGCGGCAACCTATATGGGACGACCAGTGACGACGGCGCGAACGGCTGCGGCACCGTTTTCGAGATCGCTGCTGGCAACCATACGCTGACGACGTTGGTCTCGTTCAATGGAACGAACGGTAAGAATTCATACGCGGGCCTGACCCTCGATGCCAGCGGCAATCTGTATGGCACGACATCTCGCGGGCCGGCCTTCGGCAACGTATTCGAGATTGCCGCTGGCAGCAGTGCGATTACGACGTTGGCTTCGTTCTTTCCGACCGCTCCGCCTAGCGGCATTTTTCCAGAATCGGGCCTAACTATTGACGCCAGCGGCAACCTATATGGGACGACCGGTCAAAGCGGTTTCGGCGGCGAGGGCACGGTGTTCGAGATTGCCGCCGGCAGCCATACGCTCACCACGTTGGTCACATTCAATGGAACGAACGGTGCGAATCCACAAGCGGGCCTGACCCTCGACGCCAGCGGCAATCTGTATGGCACAACGTCGGGGGGCGGGGCAAACGGAGGCGGGACGGTGTTCGAGATTGCCGCCGGCAGCCACGCGCTCGCCATCTTGGCCACATTCAATGGTACAAATGGCGCTGGTCCAGAATCGGGCTTGACTATCGACGCCAGCGGCAACCTGTATGGAACGACGGCGGGGGGCGGCGCGAACAGCGACGGGACTGCGTTCAAGATCGCCGTCGGCAGCAATGTGATTACTACATTGGCAACGTTCAATGGAACAAACGGCGCAAATCCACTATCGGGCCTGACACTCGACGCCAGCGGTAATCTGTATGGCACGACGGAGCAGGGCGGAGCGAACAATGCCGGCACGGTCTTCGAACTTTCGCCGACCTCGGCTGCCTTGATGGCTGGATCAAACCAGACCGCAGTTACCGGCGGCGGAGTGCAAAGTGTCGGCGGCACACAGGCGACTCTTCCGTCCGTTACGACCCCAGGCACATTTAATTCCAATTATCAAACCGCAACGTCACTCGGCGGCTTGGGAAACATAATTAGTTCTGCGGCCGTTGGCGCCATCAATTTTGCCCTGGCTGGCCTGAACCCCGATGGAACGCTGACCCTAGGGGGCGGGATCCAGCTTTGGGACTTGCACTTTACGGGCACGTTCACCGGCGAGGCGACGGTCACGCTCCACTACGACCCGAGCTTGATCGGCAATGTCCCGGCGTCGGCGCTCGAAATCGGTCACTACGTCAACGGCGCCTGGGTTCTGATCCTACCGACTTCGGTCGACCCAGTGGCCGACACGATCACCTTCCAAACCGACAGCTTCTCGCCGTTTGTTCTGGCTGCCGTCCCCGAGCCGTCGTCCATGATGCTGGCAGCTTTTGGAGTCGTCAGCCTGGTGGGCGCGACGCTTTGGCGTTGCGGCTCCGCGGCAGCCGTTTGAAGGCCACCGCGCCCACCGATTTCACCGCCGACTTCCGGCGCGATCCTGATGGGCTGAATCTTCTCGGTCGTCGATCCATTGCGCGCCGCTCCACCGAGGTTGACCGTTGGCCGCACTTTTGACCATGGGCGTGTCACGCTAGTCCACGCCGGACTCGAACAGCCGCCAAAGTGCCCGGTGAAAACAAGCACTGACTATAAAAGTGGCGCAATATGCGGCGCACTCGACGCCGAAACGCGAAAGGGCAGGAATTATCTCGCTTGGGCCGATCTGGGGCCGAAGCGTAGTGAAAAGACCTCCGACCATCTGACCCGTTCAACCGCAACTGCCACAGGAACTCAGCGCAAATGGGTCAATAGGAACGGCGACTTTAGTTTTGTACATCTATGAAGAACGTCAATAAGCACGTCCTTTATTTTTCCACTGGCTCCATTTTCACTGCCGAACAGAGAAGAGGGAAGGAGGTGGGGTGGGTCCCGCCGCGCAGCGGTGGGCGGGGCGGAACTTGGGGCCGCTGGTTCCGCCCCGCTGGCGTCGCTGATTGATCGCGGTGTTTGTCAGTCTTGCCACGACACACGAAGTTTCCACAGCGAACAGGCTTGGCCACGAGTTGAGCCACAAAGGACTACACGCTCCAACCTCTATGCGGGATCGTCCTTCGATAGAACGTCACCAGGAAGGGAGGGCATTTCAGAAATATGTCCTGTCGGTACACAGAGATCGTCCTGCAAATGATTCGTTTGCTGCGATGCTTTTCAGGCCATTTTGGCGGCCATCGTTCAGGCGAGAGCGATTCTCACAAAACGTTTGAGTTCTCGGCACTAACATCGTGCGTCGAAAAAAGTATGAGATTTCGGACGAGCCAACCGGCGGCTCTCGTCAGACGGTCCTTTTCTCGGAGTCTGAGAATATGGTTGGCTTAACGGGCATGGCCCGGAAGCCTGGCGTGTTACCGCATCGCGGCTCTAAAACGAACGAAGCCCCGCGAATAGCAGGGCTTCGTCGAATTGTCGCGGGGTTCGCTAGATGCGCGATCAAGGATTAGCTTTGTCGGTCTTTATCGTGCTGGTATCGGTCTTCGTAGTCGTGCCCTCGGGCGTGGTAACGGTGTCTGTCTTCTTGATCTCGGCCTTCTTGTCGCAGCCGACGAACCCGACCGCCAAACTCAGCACCATGCAAACTGCAATGAAGCGCTTCATCGTTTTCCATCTCCAATAGTTGGACGCGAGCGACTGACACCAGAACATCCGGCGCAGCCAACTCGCATAAGATAAGATACGTTCCAGGCAGGCTTTATTCCCGAGTACTGTGAATCAAACAGAATATTCCTGAAAAACTGGAACGCCTGGGGAAAAGGAGGGCCGCTGGGTACCACCAGCGGCCCCCACGCAATTACCGGCGAGGGACGTTGGTCCAACGCCGGCATTTCTGTGGAACATATTAAAAGAAGCCGGTCATTCGGAAACTGGAATCACCGGCGGCTGGATGTGGTGCTGCGCGATTGACAAAAAGAAGTTCACTGAGGTTTCCGAACAGATCGCGGGCGTCCTGCGGCGTCGATCACCACAGTGTCCGCATTGGGGTCGCTGCCGCGCGCGGGTTGCACGGTTTCAAAATCATCAATGAACTCCGATGTCGGGTTATCTGCAGAGTTCTTAATTTGATCTGGTCCGACCACTGGCCGCATAGTGTCCATACTTCTCTCTCCACTTAGTCGCGAACACCATCTTCTGGCCAACACCGGCCAGAATCATAACTCGCCCGCTGTGCCACTTTGCTGCAAGCAAAAGGTGCGCCATTCAATCGAATTCAACTGGGGCACTCACCTTTCTGCGATTTCTGCCTCTTTGTCCGGCCGAGCAGAGAGCAATCTGGCTCCTGGCGAACCGGACCAGGTCCCAAACTTAGCGATGCGATGGATTGATGCCGGCCGATGAGCACGACATTTTTCAGCGATGAGCCACGGCACAGTGAGTACGGTAGTTGCGCTTCCCCGCCTCGAGGACCACGGGGACAAGTAACCCAGGTAACAACTCATTACTCTTGGCGCCGCAGGTGCATTCCCAGCTTGCCACAAAAAGCGCGCCACGAGGGTGAACTTCCACGAGCGCTCTGTGGGCGCCGATTTTCAAGAGTTCATCGCAAACGTAGTCGCTGGGGGATGTCATGACCGCAGATTATCGCGGACCGCTGGCCCGAAAGCGAGCGTGGGGGAATCGGATCACCAGGATGGCCGCTGTGGCGATGAGGGCGGAGGGGTGAACCTCCCTGGAAAGCACGCTTTCGAGCGGTTTTTGGAGAGAGTGGCGGCCGAGAGTCGGTAGGAGCCGAACCGGACGAGCGACGAAAGAGAGCGGGCGGCGATTTCGCGCCGAGAAATGCCGAGCCGATTTGTTCTGCGACTGCGGGCCTTGCGCGGCCGCCTGTCCGGTGTACAAAAACGTCGTCATGGTCGTCTAATCCGACACGCACCACAATAAGTCAGTCAACATATCGTCCCTTCCCAGCATGGCGCGACTAAGCGCAATAATCGTGGCCGTGATCCCGTCAATCCGTCCGGTGCTGGCTTTCTTGGCGGGGGCGATATTCTCATTCTGATCTTGCCTCACGACGCAGTTGCCGGCCATCCAGGCCAGCACCGGGTTTCCACCGTGCCGGAGTCGACCGGCGCGCAGCAACTTCTCGAATTCGGCCGTGGGCGGGCCCATCACGCCGATCGTCTGCCGCACCTCAACGACTTCAAAGCCGTCTTCCTGCCCCAGTTGCTGATTGCATAGTAATTCGGCGTTCCACGGGTCGTAACCGATTTCCACAATGCGGTATCGCTCCTTGTCTTCGTTCACTTGCTTCCGAATAAATCGGTAATCGATCACGTCACCCTCCGTCAGCGTCACGAGTCCGCTGCGCGCCCATGCTGAATACGACACACGGTCTCGACGTTCTCGATCGGCGAGACATCCCGAGGGCAAAAAGAAGCGAGGCAGAACGTAATACTCGTCGTCGATCCGAAACAGGAGCACGACCGCCGCGATATCGCGCCGCCGCGCAAGGTCAATCCCCAGATAGCAGTCTCTGCCTTCGAAGATCAAACGGTCCTGCGCCCCGGTCCCAGGTGGAACTGCTGAGCCAGCAATCGGAATGCAGGACCCACTGATTCAACCGGTAGCGGCGGAAGGCGCTTTCCTTGCGGGGAGACTGCTGCGCCTCATGAAAGTCTTCCGCGAACTGATCCACCTGAATCGTCACGCCAAAACTGGGATTGGCTTTTTGCCACACCGCGGGATCGGTCCAATCGTCTTCGGGGCCGGCCGCTCGCAGATAACCAAAGAAGCTCGAGTCGTGAATCTGGCCGTTGACTATCCCCTCCGCGTAAGCATGCTGCTCATAGCAGATGCTCTCGCGGTCATAGCCTGCCGTGGTGATCGAAATCAGAAGTGGCTCGCGCCGCGAAGCAGTGGCGTACCTCAGGGCATCCCATAAGTCGCGTGTCTTTTGAGCATGCAGCTCATCGAAGATAATGGCGTGGGCATTGAGCCCTTCGTTCGAATAGGCGTCGGCCGAAATGGCGTGATAAAAGGAGTTAGTTCCTCGGTCGATGATCCGCTTGGTGCTGCGGATGACATCCAGGCGGCGCCCCAGTTCCGGAGAGGCCATGACCATATTGGCGGCCTCCGAGAAGACGATGCCGGCCTGATCTCGATCGGCCGCGGCGCCGTAGATCTGAGCTCTTGGTTCGCCGTCGGCCAGGAGCAGGTATAACGCCAAACCACCACAAAGGGTGCTCTTGCCATTTTTTTTCGGTACTTCGATAAACGCCTTGCGGTAGCGCCGCGTGCCGTCCTGTCGTCGCCAGCCAAAGAGCGGCATCACGACTTCATCGCGCTGCCAGGCAAGGAGGGTAAACGGCTGACCAGCCCACTGGCCCAGGGTATGGCTCAAAAAACCTTTGAAGAAATCAACGACGTGCTGGCCGGCCGCCTCGTCAAACCAGCATCCTTCGGCGACAGCGCGTTCGTCGGCGTCAGAACGAATCCACTTTTGGGAACCGGCGCGCTGGCGGCGGCCGGAGCGGGCGCGGCTTTTAGGCACGGCGACCTCGCGCAATAAAAGCATCGAGCCCGCCAGTCGGATGCTCGGAACCCACGCGAATCCGACTGCGGGACGAGGGTGTCAGTCCAAACTCAGTCGCCAATTTGCGCATCTGTTCGAGCGCAGACTCTGCGATGCAAAGATACGGGGATTTCATCGGGAACCCATTCGGTGATTTTACGACCGTGCCATATTTCTGGGTGGCTTTCTCGGCGGCCACCCAACGGCTATACGCCACGCAGAACGCTGCCAGTGTCGAGCGATCAGCGGTCGATAACAGATCCATCTGTTTGAGCGCCGCGCAGGTTCGCATCCATTCGGCGCGCGCTTCGTCGTCCAGGAATTCAGGACATTCGGGAATCCCCTCCGGCGCTACCGGCTCGCTGTCATTTAAAGGCCTGTGGCCGGGATTGCCGGCAAGCAGCTTGACCGAGGTCGGTTTTGGTTTACGTCCACGCATTGAGCTGTCATCTCCCACTGGGGGGATCGGCCGAGGGGGCCCCCCCTACCCAATTTCGCGGGAATTCACACGCAGGGGCGCCATGGTA
>DASXPZ010000067.1:0-3888 GCA_036493275.1 Pirellulales bacterium | reverse complement strand
CGGATTGTTCATATTGAATGGCGGTGTCGACAAGTATTCCCAGCCTATGCACGGTGTCCTCGGGAAGTCGCACGGCCAGATCGATGCGGAAATGCGATTGGCCCACGGAACGCTCAACGATGTAACCGCGCTGGGCGAGCGCCGTTGCAAGTTGATCGCAACAGGGATCGATCGCCTGAGCGGCGCCGTCGGACGGGGCGTCTCGCCAACGAGAAATGGCCGCCAACACGCGCTGGCCGCCGTCGAGGTCTCCGCGCGACAGGGCCTCCGCATAGCGCAGATAGCTTTTCAAACAATTTGCGCCGTCGTTGTACTCGTTGGTGATCGCCGTGTGCTGAATCGAACTGACGACAGCCATGTGGCGCTTGGCCCGCGAGAAGGCGACGTTCAATCGTTTCTCGCCGCCGGTCTTATTGATCGGGCCGAAGTTCATCAGCATTTTGCCTTGGGGACCCGGCCCGTAGCAAATGCTGAGAATCACGACGTCGCGCTCGTCCCCCTGGATATTCTCCAGGTTCTTAACGAGCAGACCGACGAACTGGCCGTCTTCTTCGCGCTCAAGTTCTGCTTCGTACAGCCCTCTAAACTCTTCGTCGTCTTGCGCTAGCCGCTGGATGGCGGATTCGATTTCGCCTTGTTGAGCCTCAGAAAACGCGATCACGCCGATGCTTAGCCCGGTGCGGCGCAGCAATAGATCGCGGATCAATTCCGCAATATGCCGCGCTTCGGCCCGATTGCGGCGATTGTCGTAGACGCCCGAATTGCGGAGATGGAAGGAAACGGCGCGGCCGAGCAGGTGGTCTACCGGCGCAAGAGGTTCGTCGGAGCGCGCCGCGCCCTCCGGAATGTCCCCGCCCGCCTGACAATCTGGCGCCGTCAGCAAGCGTCCGTCGTAAAACGCCCAGTTCGAAAAGCTGATTAAAGACTCGCTACGGCTGCGATAGTGCCAGCCCAGCATGGTCGACGGCAGATTCCGGGCCGCGTGATTCAACAAGCTGTCACTATCGAGATCATAGCGCTGGCTTTGGTCGTCCGCCCCCGACTCGTTTTCAGCTTCATCCGCGGTCGATTTTGCGGCGAAGAAATCCGTGGGAGGAAGCTGCATCTCATCTCCGACGATGATCACTTGCTGACCTCGGAACAGCGTCGGCACAGATTCTTCGAGCGGAATCTGGCTCGCCTCATCAAAGATCACAACATCAAACAGATTGGTCGGCAGCGGAAGCGTATCCGAAACGCTTAAAGGGCTCATCAACCAGACGGGCTTCAGATCTTGGATTACCAGAGAAGCGTCGCCGTCGACCAACTCACGGATCGCCCGGTAACGCATGCTCTTGCCGAACTCGTGCTCGAGCGTGCGGCGACCCTGCGCGTAGCGGCGTTTGAATTCGCGCTGTTCGGGCGAAAGCTGCGACACCGGCATCGTCGATAGCCGGACGTTTTCTTGAAACCGCTCACCGATCCGACGGCGGACCTCAGTCGCGTTGGCGTCGAGCCAGGCGTCGTAAGCCGACTCGACTTGCGTCGCGTAGCGAGTGCGGGCTCGACCGTCGAAGCGCGCCACGTCTGGCCGCTGGCGCAACAGGTCTTCCCACGTGCGATGGGCGGTTGCCGCCTCAGCCTGAGAGACCGTCAACGGCAACTCACGCAGCGATTCGGCAATCCGCGGCGGTAAACGCTCCAGTTCGGCTAGCACGCAGAGAATTTGCGGAACCTGTCGAGCCTGTTCGCCGATCGCGACCAGTTCTTTGCGTAAGACCTCGATCGACAGTTCCTGCGCGTCAACCACAATTTCTTCTAGCGCGGCAGCCAATCTCGCCGCCGGAGCGTCCGCCCGTAGCGCGGCCTCGATCCATATCTCCGACTGCGGCGACTTGACCAGCTCGGCGTGAGTCCGCCCGAGCCAAGCGGGTAGTCGCGGCGCTAGCTCGCAGAGTGTCGCCACGCGGTCCGCGAAGGCGAGAGGATCTTCCCGCAGTCCGAATTCCGCGCGGAGCTCGGCCTCCGCCTGGTCGAGCGCCGATTGCGCTTCGTACTCACGGTCGAGTGTCGACAACGCCTGGGCCCAAGTAGGCCGAACCCCTTGCACGTGAAAATCGTAACAGCGCCGCAGCAGCCCTCGCATCCGCCACCAGTTCGGGGAGAGGATCGCTAAGAGTCGTCCTTCCATTCCGCGAACCTGCTCCAAAGCGATCCGCAGGTCGGACCGCGATAATTTCTGGCGCCACGCCGCGGCGCCGTGCATCGCCTTCGCCAGCGCCGCGGTCGCCGCGCGGACGCGCTCTTTGCCAACCTGGAAACGTCGCGCAGGGTCGCCCGTGGAGTCCGTCAGCGATAGATTGCCCCCGCGCGCGATCGGCGCCGCCAGTTTCAGGTAATCGAGTAACTGCGTGGCGCGCGCCAACGAGATCCATTGATCCGCCGCCACGCCGGCAGACCGCAGAGCGTCCGCCATTTGTTCCAGCGCGGAC
The DNA here is from genome assembly GCA_036493275.1 of Pirellulales bacterium. GTDB lineage: Bacteria > Planctomycetota > Planctomycetia > Pirellulales > JACPPG01 > JACPPG01. The sequence continues at coordinate 1,417 of DASXPZ010000067.1, read as the reverse complement.
AGCGCCTGGCTGGTCGAGGCGGCGACGCGCTCGATCGGGCGATCGCACTCGACCAGGCTCGGTTTGAGGAGCCGCAGCGGATGACGCGAAAGCACGCCCGACCGTTCGACGTCGCGCACCGCGCGATCCAGGTTATCCAGCCGTTCCGCGTGCGGACGCCAGTCTCGATAATGAGGCAAACGCTCGGCTTCTTCGGGCGTGAGCTGCGGCCGCAGCGGGGCGAGTTCGATGCAGCGATCGAGAAACCGGCGCGCCGAGAGCCCGACACCCGGCATCTCAGCTTCCATTGCCGCTTCGAAGCCTTCGAGCGGCCGCAAGTTCTTTTGCAGGCGCGCGCCTGCGGATTCGTTCAGTTTTGCGCGCCGCTTTTTCGCGGTGTCTTCTGGCAGAAAATGCTCGTAGATGTGTTTGATATTCTGCACGAACTCGCGCTTATCGGTCTGCGAATCATGAATCAGCGAGCAGAGCTCGCCCAGCCCGCATTGCCGCAATCTGGCAAAGACGACGTCGATCGCGGCGCGTTTCTCGCACACAAACAACACTCGTTTGCCGCGGGCGATAAAGTCCGCGATCAGGTTCGTGATAGTTTGCGATTTGCCGGTCCCCGGCGGTCCCTGGATGATGTAATTGCCGCCGCGCCGCGCTTCGGCAATGGCCGTCGCCTGCGTCGGATCGCAAGGGACGACGTCGAAGCGATCCTCGATCGCAGGCGCCGGGGTGGGTTCGGTCGCCAGCGGGCGCGGCTCCGCGGAGAACGTAGCGTCGAAGGCGGCGTTCGACAGCCCCGATTGCAAAACGTTCTCATAATCCCGCACCAAGGACATCCGCCGATAGCGAAAGTTGGCCAAGGTCAGATTGCAGAGGTCGAAGTTCCACAGGTACGGATTCTCTTCGACCGAGTCCCGCAGTTGAAAGAACGACCGCTCGGTCTCGACGACCGTCGGAGTTTCGTCCCGCGGCGCCGTGGCGTAGTGCCGCGGTCGCGGCTGCTCTTCGATGATCGAACGCAACTGGTTGGCCGGCGCGCGAACCATCGACGAAAAGAGCTTAATCCCCAGCGGATGATAGTTGGCCGCGTCGTAGCTGTAATCCATGTCGCCGAAACGGCGCACGCCGCGGCCCGAAATCCGCGCGCTGCGCCGATATTGGTCCAGGCGTCTGCGTGCTTTCTCGTGAATCAGGTCGATTCGCGGCCGGTCGATCCGCGTCAACGTCACGGCCGGCTCGCTGGCCTGAATCTGCCGCGACAGAAAGTCGAACAGCGTGTCGAGCTTCGTCGTCGTCAGATCGATCGTCTCCGGCAATTCGATCCCGTAAAGACGCCGAAACAGGTGCCGTACGACTGGATTGATTTCCGCTTCGCTGTCCAGCGATTCGATCGCGTACGTATCGCGGATACCCTTGTTCTTGATCAGCT
>DASXPZ010000066.1:0-5156 GCA_036493275.1 Pirellulales bacterium | reverse complement strand
CCGTCGTCCGGATTAATATCGCCGGGCCCGTACGGATTGCCCGTGTCAGGGTTCGTGTTGTTTCCCTCGTCGTCAACGAATGCGCCGACGGAGACGACAACGTTAATGCTGCTGAGAGCGGAGTCGATAGTCAGAGTATCTGCAAAAACAGATCGCAGATTGGAGGTCAGCGAGATTGCTGACACGATGACGCCGAAAACGGCGATGCGAGAGAGACGATTGGATAGGACACTCATGAGCTTTTCTCCTAAGGATGCGCCTACATCAAGACGCCAGTCTAAAGTGCAAATTAACGAATGCGGTTCGGACGTGTTCGAATTTAAACGACAACAGCCAATTCGTTTTTAGGTTAGCGTCCCTCCAATATAAATCCGCTCGCTGCGTGGCCAAAGGTTTATGCCTCTTCGCCTCGCGTTGATCCCCAGAATAACGACCGACATACTCTCTGTCAAAGACAAAGATCGCAAAATCGCCAAAATAATTCTTATTAGGCAATAACCTGATTTCACCCGCCATTTTGGGTCGTTTAGACCCATGGATGGTCTCCACGCGGTCCCAGGCGAACACGCAAAAGGCGCCCTTGCGCTGCCGCCGTCGATTGAATTCGATTGACCCTAATAATATGGCAGCTAACCATTTAGGATGACCCAGCTCATCCAAGTTAACCTTTTCTAAAATGCCTGACGGGACTCGAAACCGAACCTGCCGAGCATACGCAGTGCGTCCTTCGTTTGTCCTGGCACGGTTAACACGACACGGCCTCGGAGCCTCTTTTTTGTTCCAATTCTCTCGCCCAACGCCGCAACAGGTCGAGCAATTTCTCCTTGAGCAGGCGGATTTGCCATTCAGTTATTCGTCGGTCGGAGCGACCGCGACAACGCCACCGGCGGGTTTCGACTGCGATCGCGCGCGAGTTCGACTGGGCGAGGGGGAAATCGTGTTCGCCGCCGCCTGCAACGCGCTGCGAGCCTGGACGCAGTTCGATCTTGGTTGGACCGCGGCCCTGCCGCGCGACACGCCGCTCGAAGGGAATCGCGTCGTCGCCGTGCTTGCCCGCGCTTGCGGAATGTGGACGCTCAACGCGGCGCGGATCGTCTACGTTGTGAATTCGGCCACGCAATTTGGCTTTGCGTATGGCACATTGCCGGGGCACGTCGAGCGAGGCGAAGAACGTTTTCTGATCGAGATCGATCCGGCGAATGGAACTGTGTGGTACGACATTTTAGCGTTTTCACGGCCGAATCACGCGATGGTGCGACTCGGTTATCCGCTGGTGCGAAGACTGCAAGCCAAGTTTCGCTGCGACTCTGCAGCAGCGATGCGCCGCGCGGCTGCGAGAGAGATGGGCCACGCTACGGACGAGGATCAAAGAAAAGAGTAGCCACCAAGATCACGGAGGACACCGAGAAAAACACGAAGAAGCTGTCGATATAACTTATACGGCGAGAGCTTCTTCGTTGCTGCGAGAAAAATCAGAAACAACGCGCGGCGCGAGTCTGTTCTTCTTCTCGGTGTTCTCAGTGCACTCGGTGGCCAGAATCTTTTCTGAGACTGAGCATGTGGCGCGACAACTTTCTAACGGGCCACCTATCGCGCCGGGCCGCTAAGCGGCATTGAGCCGCCACGAACTCCTACGGAGTTTTGGCTTCGTCCGGCTTGGCTTCGTCGGCCTTCTTCTCTTCCGGCTTCTTCTCTTCGGCCTTCGGCGCGTCGGGCTTTTTCTCTTCGGGCTTGGCGTCCGCCGGCTTCGCCTCATCGGGCTTCTTTTCCTCCGGCTTTTTTTCCTCCGGTTTTTTCTCTTCGGGCTTCTTCTCTTCCGGCTTGGCGACTTCGGCCGGCTTGGCCGCATCGGCCTTCGCCGTTTCCGAAGGTTTCACCTCTGGCTTGGCCGGGTCAGCCGGCTTCGCGCGTGGGAAAACGTCCTGGAATTCGAGCTTTTGCACGAACTTGATCAGTCGAGCCCCGTCGCTTTGGCTGCCGACGGCCAGGGTCTGCCCGTCGGGCGAAAACGCCAGGCTCCAGACCGCCCCACCAAATCCTCCGAGCGAGCCCATTTCTTGCTTGGCGGCCGCGTTCCACAGCTTCACGTTGCGGTCATGGCTGGCGCTGGCCAGCAGCTTGCCGTCGGGCGAAAAACGGACGGCTGTGATCCAATTCTTGTGACCCGAGAGGGCGCCAGATTCCTTGGCCGTGGCCACGTCCCAGAGCTTGATGGTGCGATCGGCTGAGCCGGTGGCCAGCGTCTTGCCATCGGGCGAAAAGGCAACGCTGATGACACCGTCGGTATGGCCTTCGAGCTTCGATTTCATCGTGCCGGCCGCCACGTCCCACAGCATGGCCGTTTTGTCGCCGCTGGCGGTGGCGAGGGTGGCGCCGTCGGGCGAGAAGGCGACGCTGGCGACCCCGCCGGTGTGGCCCGCGAGCGTTTTTTGATCGGCGCCGGTTGCCGGGTCGAGCAACTTGACGGTCATGTCTTCGCTGGCGCTGGCCAGCTGCTTGCCGTCGGGCGAGAAAGCCAGAGCGGTGATCCAATGCTTGTGCGGCTGGACCGAGGCCTTTTCCTTGTTCGATTCCAGGTCCCACAGCTTGAGGACACCATCGTAGCCACCGGTGGCCAGGGTCTTGCCGTCGGGCGAAAAAGCGACGGCCCAGACCGTGGTGTTGTGGCCAGCGAGCGTCGCTTTTTCCTTGCCGGTCGAGGCTTCCCAGAGCTTGACGTCACCCGGTCGATACAGGAGCGTTTGGCCGCCCACGGTGGCCAGCGTGGCGCCATCTGGGGAGTAGGCGAGCGCCGTCACCCAATTGGGATGAGCCGCCAAGGGCGCCGGCTCATCGGCCCGCGCGGCCAGGGCAAAGCACGACGCGAACAGCAGGGCGAACAGGACGCCGCCGGCCGAAGCGCAGCGGAACGATCGACGGAAGGCAAGTTGGTCACGGCTCATTTTGTCGCTCCGGCAAGATGCAGGCTGAGTATAGAGTATAGGGGTCTGCGTTAGAAGTTTACGACGCGTGTCGCCGGCGCCAGTTTGGCGCGGCCCGGCAGGGCGTTTTCGGCGGGTTTGGCGAGTGGGCCCAAGCGGGTCGAATTCGTCCCACGGCCCTATGGTACTCGCCCCGCTGGCCAAATGCCACGCGCCAGGAATCGAGATTTCCCAGCGAGCCGGAGGGGTTGCGTTTCGGCGAGTAGATCGCTCCGAAGCCGGTTCCGAAGAGGTCGGTCACCAACGGCGGGGCGGATGTTTGCCCGCCGCTCTGTGAGGGTTCTTCTGCAAACACCAACCCGAATCGCTAGCGAGGGGCTCCTCAGCGTTCCGGGCGTTTCATGCAAGCGCGAGATCCGCGGTGAAACTAAGAACCCTCGCTCGCGCTTCGGGTTAGTGTGGGCGCGCGTCTTCACGCGGCGCTGCGTGCAACTGACCGTTCGTAAAGATTCGTCCTTGCGAGCGGGCGCCTCGGCCCTAGAATGAACGCTTCGGCGCTATGCTTTTGGCGCCAGTTCAAGCATCCCCGGAGCGCGCGAGCGATGTCAGGACCGATTGTCCGTTCAGGCCCCAGCCCTACGTTTACGAAAAACTGGGATAGCGTGTTTTCGAAGAGCAAGGGGACGGCCAAGAAATCGGCCAGCGCGGAATCGGCAAAAGCCGCGGTGAAGCCGGCGGCCAAGACCGCGAAAAAAGCCGCCGCCAAGAAAGTCGCGTCCAAGCCGATGGCCAGCAAACCGGCGTCCAAGTCGGCCAAAGCGACGGCCAAAAAGGTCCCGAAGTCGGCCAAGGCCAAGAAGAAGTAGCCGCGGACGACGCGCAACGCATTCTCGCATCGACCACCTTTTCAATCGTCTGCGGGGCGCCGCGCGCTCTCGTCGCGCGGGATCTTGCTCCGCGCGATCGCGTCAAAGCTTGAGATAGATCTTCTGCTTCTCCAGCGAGCGGACCATCATATAGGTCACGCCGAAGTAAAGCGCAAACGCCGCCATGCAATACCACCAGGGCGAATCGCCCGGCACGAAGGGCTTGATCGCCGAGCTGACCAGCTCGTGCAGAATGAAGGCGATCAGCGCGTTTGATCCAAAGGTGCGAAACAGGCCCAATTGCCAGCCGCGCAGATCGCAAGCGAAGTAGAACAGCACGTAAACGGCCAGCGAGAAACCGGCGCCGAACGTGTGATATGAGATCGTCGCCACGCGCTGGCTCATCATCCAGTAGTTGCGCTCGCGATGATCGCCGTCGGGGGCCCGCGCGAAGGGCGGTTCGGCCCAGGTGAGCGAGTGCGTTCGCAATCGTTCGGCGCTCGGAATGACCGGGTCGGACATCTTTTCCTTCTGCCCAGGCTTCGTCTCGCGACGGGCGGCGAGTTCTTCCTCCGAAACGTTATAGAGTGTCGTGCCGCAAGATAGGACATAGCCGAGGGTCATCAGTCCGGCGGCGCCGGCGATCATTTTTCCCAATCGTGGGCGACCGTCGGCGGCGGTGATGGCGTCGCAGGCGAGCGTGCCTACGATGGTGGGCAAGGTCCAAGCCAGAAACCCGATCGGCCCGCCGTCGGCGCCGGCTGAGGGACCGAAATCGAAATAAAACCAGTGGGTCAGCGCCATGTGGAGCAGGGCCGAGGCGGTAGCGAAGGCGATCCGCACGGCGGCGCCCGCGCGGATGACCGGCAAAATCCAGAGGGACGTCAGCGCAATGTGCGTCAAAGGCCCCCACCAGCCGCTGACGAGCGGATCTCGCAGCGCCTGCCAGGGACCGTTCGCTACCAGTGTGGCCCAATTGGGCGCGCGCTGCCCGATCCGGTCGAGGATGATCGAAATCAGAATCAGCCCCAGCAACCGCCGGACGATATGCCCATATGCGGCAACCAGGCCGTCGCTTTTCGCCCGGCGTCCAAAGGTGAGCCGAAAGGCGAAGCCGACCGCGAAGAAGAACTGCGGCATGATCGTGTCGGCGAAGCTGAAGAACGTGTTCTGGTGCGTCAGCAGAATGGGTGTCACGGCAAACCCGCCGATAAAGTTGACGACCAGCATTCCGGCGATGGTGTAGCCGCGAAATTGATCGAGCGAAACGATTCGCGCGGCGCCGGATTTGGCGGCGGCAGGCTGAGGAGTGACTGGCGGAACGTTCGACATGGCAGGATCAATAGGGGGGCCACGCGGAAGACAATTG
>DASXPZ010000065.1:0-2547 GCA_036493275.1 Pirellulales bacterium | reverse complement strand
CGCGGAACGACGGCATGATGCTCGAGCGCGCCATGGACGGAGACCCTGCTCCCGCATATTGCTTCGGCCTTGACACCAACCAACTGTTTTATGTGCGGAGGCCGTTACGGTGCCTTGACGAAGCAGGCCAGAAATCACTGAACCCACCAGCTTGGCTGTTGATTCCACGCTCCACCATAGCGCCGTTCGCGCGGCTCAGGCCCGATCTCGAAGTTCGCTCCGTAGTCGAAACGGGTTCGGGACCGCAACTGGCCGCCGTGCGCATCGACAAAAAGTCCGGCGAGAAATAACGACGGGAATCACAACATGAAACCCCCGTGACAACCGGCCGCTGTCCGGATTGGGGTTACGAGGCGGAAAAAGTTATTCTCTGCAAATGTCGTCAGCTTTGGCCCCGAAAGCGGAGATTGCGATCTCCGCTTAGACGAGACTAGGTACAGCCTACGCCATTCTACCGCCAATCCCGGGCGCCAGGGGTCAGGTAAGGTCAAATAACTGCTTCGCCATTTCCGCAACCTTGGGATCCAAGGGACGCGGTTTCAAGCGTAACCCCTTTCCCAGGACCTCGATCAATATCGTGAATGTGGCCACACGGCCGTATGGCTTGTCGTTTGCTGGGATCAAATACCACGGAGCGTCCTTTGTCGAGGTTCTTTCCATCATATCTTCAATGGCGGCCTCGTAGGCCGTCCATCGTGACCGATTACGGAAATCTTCGTATGAAAGCTTCCAACGCTTGATCGGGGTGGTGAGGCGGTCCTTGAACCGGCGGATTTGTTCCGCAGGGGTTATGTGCAAAAAGCATTTCGCTATCCGAATGCGATCCGCGACCATCATGCGTTCGAATTCGTTGATCTCGTCGTAGCCTCTCTGCCATTCTCGCGTGTTAGCAAACCCCTCGACTCGTTCGACCAAAACGCGCCCGTACCAGGAGCGGTCGAAAACCACGATTTGCCCGGGGTCCGGGAGCTTTTCCCAAAAGCGTTGCAAGTAGTGTCGGCCGCGTTCGTGCGATAACGGTGCCGCGATCGGGTATACTTTGAAACCTCTTGGGTCCAATGCCCAGCCGAGCCTGCGAACAATTCCGCCCTTGCCGGCGGTATCCCAGCCCTCGAGAACGATAACGGCCCGTTCTCGGGTTCCGAGATAGGCTTGCTGGATCGATTGCATGACACGCTGCACCGATTCCAGCCGGCGCTCATAGTTCGCAAACCCAATCGTTGGATGCTTGGTTATCTTGGCCAACGCCGGGCGCTTGGCGACAATGAAATCGTTCCCCTTCATTCTTAAGACCAATGATCAGTTGGATTGGGTACGCCTTGATCGAGATCAAACGCATTGAGCGAGCAACGCCGCGTTCGGGGTCATTTTCGACGCTTTGAGCGCGCGCGGCCACTTCCGCAGTTCCCTAAAAGCTGACCTGCGCTTGCGGCACTATATCTGTCGTGATGGGCCCAGGGGCGGACGTCTGGGTTTACGAGGCCCTGATCCGCTTCAGATTGACTGATTTGATCTAGGTCAAGACGGAATTGTCAGGCAGGCCAGTAGCATTTCGGATTAGAATTCTCCGGTATGAAGTGGAACGCCCATGATGGAGCCGCGCAATCGGGTTGTTCGAGTGAGCCGCTTCGGTGCTCCCGAGGGGCTGGAGGTGGTCGACGCTCCCCTGCCGACCGCTGGCCGGGGCGAGGTGCGTGTCCGTGTGCTCGCCTCGAGCCTTAATTACACCGAGGTGTTGATCCGGCGCCACCTGTACCCGCAAACGATGCGCCTGCGGCCGCCGTTCGTGATGGGCTACGACGTCGTCGGGGAGATCGATCAGATCGGCGATGGCGTGCGCGTTTTTCAGGTTGGCGACCGCGTGGCTGACATGACGGTGGTCGGATCGAACGCCGACTATCGCACGCTCCGGGCGGACGACGTGGCCCGCGTGCCGGTGGGCGTCGACGCGGCGGAGGCGGCCACGCTGATCTTGAGCTGGACGACCGCGTACCAGCTTCTGCACCGCGCGGGCCGGGTGCAGCGAGGCCAGCGCGTGCTCGTGCACGGCGCCGCCGGCGCGGTCGGTCAGGCGCTGCTCGTGCTCGGGAGGCTGGCCGGCCTTGAGCTATGGGGCACCGCGCGCGGCGATCACATGGCCCTCGTCCGGGAGCTGGGCGCAACGCCGATCGACTACCAACGTGAGGACTTCACGCGCGTCCTGCCGGGCGGGTTCGACGTCATCGTCGACGGCATTGGCGAAGACGGCTATCGCCGCTCGTACGCGGCACTCAAGCGCGGCGGCCTGCTCTGCGCCATCGGCTTCTCGGCGAGCGTGCAGGCACAGCGTCGCATGCTCCCAATAGTGATCGAGATCGCGCGCCTGTACCTGTGGAGGCTGTTGCCCGACGGCAAGCGTGCTCGCTTTTACTCGGTCAATGTGATGCGGGCGCGACATCCCACCTGGTTCAAGGAGGACTTGGAGCGGCTGTTCGGCCTGTTGGCAACTGGCGCCATCCGGCCGCACGTCGCCGAGCGGATCTCCTTTGATGAGGTGGCCGGCGCGCA